>DAHVOV010000392.1 GCA_027318645.1 Candidatus Aminicenantota bacterium | reverse complement strand
TGCAGCTCGGCCTGCGCTACTCGTTCAACTGAGGACGGCAGGCTTTAGAAAGTAAAAAAAACCCCGGCCCCGCGGCCGGGGTTTTTTTTTGCTCAAAGAATTCTAAAGGGAAGAGAAAGGGAAGAATGAGGGAAGAGAGAGGGAAGAGAGAGTGGGAAAAGCCCTTTCAAATCCTCTTTCCCACTTTGTCTTCCCTCTGCCTTTCCCCCTGACTTCCCTCTGCCTTCCCTGGAGCATTACTCGCCCAACTTTGGAATCACCATCTGCAACAGCTTGATGAAGTCGTTCTTCACCCGCTCCGCCGTCTCGGTCACTTCCTGGTGGCTGAGCGGCTTCGCGGAGATGCCGGCCGCCAGGTTGGTGATGCAGGAGATGCCGGCCACGCGCAGGCCGAGGTGGCGGGCGCAGATGGCCTCGGGGACGGTCGACATGCCCACGGCGTCGGCGCCGAGCGCGGCCAGCATGCGGATCTCGGCCGGCGTCTCGTAGGAGGGGCCGCTGAGGGCCAGGTAGACGCCCTGCTTCGGTCGCAGCCCGATCGCGGCCTGGGAGGAGGCGATGACCTCCTGGAAGGCGGGGTCGTAGACGGCGCTCATGTCGGGGAAGCGCGGGCCCAGCCGCTCGTCGTTGGCGCCGCGCAGCGGGTTGAGCCCCATCAGGTTGATGTGGTCGCGGATCACCATCAGGTCGCCGGGCCGCAGCGCCTTGCCGATGCCGCCGGCGGCGTTGGTGAGCAGCAGGCCGCTGATGCCCAGCTTGCCCAGCACGCGCACCGGGAACACCACGTCCTCGATGGCGTGCCCCTCGTAGTAATGGTAGCGTCCCTGCAGGACGGCCACCGGCGCGCCGCCGACCGTGCCCAGGACCAGGCGGCCGGCGTGCCCGGCGACGCTGACCTTCCGGAAATGCGGGATCTCCGCGTAGGGGATGGCGACCGCATCCGCGACGCGGCCGGCGAACTCGCCCAGGCCCGAGCCCAGCACCACGCCGGCGCGCGGCGCCAACGGCGAGCGCCGGCGGATGAACTCCACGGCTTCCATTATCCGGTCATATTGATCCATATTCCCTCCTGAACTGGGAACTCAGTGACAAGTAACGAGTAACGAGTGACGAGGAACCGCGCTGCCGCGGCCTATGGCTTTTTCCTACCTTGTCACTTGTCACTTGTCACTCGTCACTGTTGCTTCGGCTGGTTCTTGATGGAGATGATCTCCGCGGCGATGCTGACGGCGATTTCCTCCGGCGTATGGCTGTGGATGGGCAGGCCCACCGGCGCGTGCACCCGCGCCAGGGCCCGGCGGCTGACCCCCTTGCGGGCCAGGTTGGCGAAGAGGCGGGCGTTCTTGGCCGCGCTGCCCAGCAGCCCCAGGTAGCGCAGCTTCTTGCCGGCCAGCTGGCGCAGCACCCGCTCGTCGTCCAGGTGGCCGTGGGTCATGATCACCGCGTAGCTCTGCTCCCCCTCCTCCACCAGGCGCCCGACGTGGCGGTAGGCGACCACGTGCTTTTCCTGGGCGAAGGCGTTCTCCTCCAGGGTGGCCAGGTCCTCGCGGTCGTCGAGGACGCGCACGTGGAAGTCGAGCCCGGCCATCACCCGCGACAGGGCCAGGCCGACGTGGCCGCCGCCGACGATGGTCAGCGTCGGGCGCAGCCCCGTTTCCTCGGCATAGGTCCAGTCGCCGCCGGCGCCCATGCGGAACGCCCCGCCGGGCGTGCGGCAACGGCCGGGGCGGAACTCCAGCCCCTGCGGCGAGACCAGCAGCCGGCCGGGGCGGTTGCGGCGCAATGCGAAGAGCAGCGAGTCGACGGCGCCGCTGTCGCCGCCGGCCAGCATCAGCAGCGCCACGCGCTGCCAGCCCGAGCAGATCCCGCCCGAGGGGCGGGCGGCCGCCCGCTTCCCGGCCGGGGCGCCCTCCCGGTGCAGCAGCTTCACCAGCCGCGGCCGGCCGGTGCCGCTCGCCAGCAGCGCCTGCGCCTGGTCGACGACCTCCTTCTCGGCGGCGCCGCCGCCGATGGTGCCGCCGCGGGCGCCGCCCGGGGTAACGGCCATCTTGAACCCCGGCCGGCCCGGCGACGAGCCGCCGCTCTCCACCACCAGCAGCAGCATCAGCGGCTCTCCCGCCTGCAGGTTCTCGCGGACGAACTCCCAGAACTGCACCTGGTTCATGGCTTCCCTCCCGCTCCCAGCGCGGCGTCGGCCCGCTCCAGGTCCTCCGGCGTGTCCAGGTCGTCCAGCACGCCCGGGTCGTCGACGGCCACGACCTCGGCGCCGCAGCGGCGGATGAACGCCCCCAGGCTGGACCCCGCCGGCTCGGCGAGGAGCCCGGGGAGCAGCGCCGCCGGCAGCAGCGCCGGGTGGCCGCGGCGGCCGGCGAAGGCGGGGACCACGATGCCGGAGGCGGCGCCAGCGGCCAGCAGCCGGGCCAGGGTCTGCGGCCGGACCCGCGGCATGTCGCCGGGCAGGACGAAGAAGCGCCCGGCGCGCACCCGGGCCGCGCCGGCCTGCACCGAGGAGAGCATGCCCTGCTCGTGGTTCTCATTGACCACCAGCTCCACGCCGGGAAGGCCGGCGACCAGGGGGGCGATCCTTTCGGCGCCGGCGCCGGCAACGACGATCACCCGGCCGCAGCAGGAGCGCAGGGCCTCGAGCCCCCAGCGCAGCAGCGGCCGGCCGCCGACCGCCGCCGTCATCTTGAAGGCGCCGGCGCGACGCGAGCCGCCGGCGGCCAGCAGGATGCCGTCCGCTTCAGCGGCCATGGTCCCCGCCGTCGCGGCCCAGCCAGCGCCCGCGCCCCGCCTCGGCCTCCAGCCGGCCTTCGCGGCACACCGTTTCCCCGCGGCTGATCACGGCCCGCGGCGCCCCCTGCAGCTCCAGCCCCTCGTACAGGGTGCTGCCGCCGCGCTGGTGCTGGTCGGCCTCGCGCACGACCCATCTCCTCTCCGGGTCCCAGATCACCAGGTCGGCGTCGCTCCCGGGGCGCAGGGTCCCCTTGCGCGGGTAGAGGCCGAACAGCTTGGCCGGCCGCGTGGAGACCAGGTCGACGAAGCGCGCCGGCGTGATGCGGCCGGCGGCCACGCCGTAGGTGTAGAGCAGGCTCAGGCGGTACTCGACGCCGCCGCTGCCGCCGGGGATGCGGGTGAAGTCGTCCCCGGCGTGAAGGTCCTTGGCCTCGCGGTCGAACGGGCAGTGGTCGGTGCCCAGCGCCTGGACGGTCCCCTCCGCCAGCGCCTGCCACAGGGCCTGGCGATGCTCGGCGGAGCGCAGCGGCGGGCTCATGACGGCGGCGGCCGCCGCCTGGGGATCGCCGCGGTACAGGGCCTCGTCCAGCAGCAGGTACTGCGGGCAGGTCTCGGCGATGGCGGCCTGGCCCGCGCGCCGGGCGGCGGCGACGGCCTCGATCGCCTGTTGCGTCGAGACATGGACGATGTAGAGCGGGACGCCGGCCAGGCGCGCCATGAGCAGCGCCCGGCGGGCGGCGTCGCCCTCCACCTCGGGCGGCCGCGAGTCGGGATGGTGCGCCGCCGAGCGCCGGCCCTCGGCCAGCAGCCGGCGCTGCAGGTAGCCGACCATGTCGCCGCTCTCGGCATGGACCAGGGTCAGCAGGCGCAGGCGGCGGGCGGCGTCCAGCAGCGACAGGAACTCGCGGTCGCTGACGCCGATGGTCTCGCGGTAGGCCAGGTAGGCCTTGACCGAGACGATCCCGGCGTCGCGGCGGCAGGACTCCAGCTCCGCCTCCATGCCGTCGCGCCAGGTGGTCACGCTCATGTGCAGCAGGTGATCGCAGGCGGCCCGGCGCGCCGCCTGCCGCCGGGCGGCCAGGGCGGCGGCCAGGGGCTGGTCGCGCCCCGGGGTGACGAAATCGATGACGGTGGTCGTGCCGCCGGCCAGGGCCGCGCGCGTCCCCGAGAGGAAGTCGTCGGCGGAGCGGCCCGCCCCCGTTTCCAGCTCGAGGTGCACGTGGGGGTCGATGCCGCCGGGGAACACCAGGCAGCCCGAGGCGTCCAGCACCTGGTCCGCAGCGGACGGGGCGACGCAGTCCACGGCCGCGATCGTCCCGCCGTCGACCAGCACGTCGCCGGCGCGGCAGCGGCCGTCGCTCACCAGGGTGCCGCCGCGGACGAGGGTCCTCATCTCAGGCGAGGGCCTTCAGCAGCCCGGTGCGCTCGTTGAACTCGCGGATCATCTCGTCCCAGCGCTCCACCTGGCCGAAGAGGCGGGGCCAGAGGTCGGCATCGTACCAGAGGCGGTTGAGGTCCTCGACCTCCTTGCCCTGCTGCTCCACCCAGGTGTAATACTTCAGGTTGTGAATCGCCTTCCGCTCGGGATAAGTCAGCTCCTTGAAGTAATCCACGCTCTGATGCGCAAGCGGACCGGCGAAATCAGCGATGGCATCCCGCTCACGATACGCGCCGCG
>DAHVOV010000382.1 GCA_027318645.1 Candidatus Aminicenantota bacterium | reverse complement strand
CTGTCCAAAAAAATCGCTTTTTGGATAGACAATCAGTACCGTAAATGGTTTTGTGGCTAGGTCGGATGCTTGTAAGACTAAAATACCAAGCACCAAGCACCAAATTTCAAATAAATTACAATTTCCAAATTCCAATGACCCAAACGAAGGCTTTCAATCGATCCGCTGCCACTTACGGGAAATAAAGCAGTAATCCCAAAAACGATTGCGTTTACTATTCGTTTTGGTCATTTGGACATTGGTGCTTGGTGCTTATTTGGAATTTGGTGCTTGGAGATTGGTGCTTCAGTCCTACACGCTTCTGAAAGTTATTTTGGATAGATCTGCTAATCACCAATCACTAATCACTCATCACGTATCTCTGCAAGCGGGCCCTAATCCGCCAGGGCCTTGTCCATCTCCTCCCGCACCTTGGCAACGGTCTCCAGCACCGACTGGCACATCTTGCGCGCCTGGGCGCGGGTCTCGCTGCGGAAGGGGGCGTCGGGCATCTCCTGGGTGTTGATCAGGACGTTGTAGAGAGCGCCCTCGGCGCACAGAGCGGCGGCCAGGCCGGCCACGCCGGCGTCGGAGAGCGAGTTGCGGTTGCCCTTCTTGGCCACGGCCAGGGCCAGCTCGGCCGCGGAGCGCGAGCGCTCCAGCACGGTGAAGGGCACCAGCGTCGCCCCCTTGGTCGCCTCGTCGATGGCCTCCTGGCGGGCCTTCTTCTCCCCGTCGCTCTTCTTGGGCAGGGCGAAGGCGGCCATCAGCCGGTTGAAGGCCTCGGTGTCCTTGTCGATGGCCTCGATGAAGAAATCCTTCAGCGGCTGGGCCTTCTCGGCCACGATCTCCATCTCGGCGCGGACGTCCTCGTAGCCCTTCTTGGCGAAGGTGAGGTTGCCGACCATGGCGCTCAGCCCGGCCGACAGGGCGCCGTTGAGCGCGGCGATGCTGCCGCCGCCGGGCGCGGGCGAGTCGGAGGCCAGCTCGGCGCAGAAGGCCACCAGGTCCATGGCGGCCAGCGCCCCCTGGCGGCGGAAGCGGTACTCGATGATCTTGTGCTCGGGCTTGAAGGGGGAGATCTCGGCCAGCCCCAGGCTCTGCACGGCGACGCGCACCAGCTCCTTCTCGTCCACGCCGCGGCTGCAGCCCTGCTTGCGCAGGTAGTGCCGCCCCACCTGCAGCACCGCCTCCAGGGGGATGAGGCCGACCAGCTCGCTGCCGGTCACGCGCACGCCGAACTCGGCGGCGAGGCGCTCGGCCTCCTCGAAGACGCGGTAGAGGGGCGTGACGGTGTAGTTGAGCAGGTTGACCGAGATCTGCGCCATCTGGTACTCGGGGATGTACCAGCCGACGGCGCGCACGGCCTTGAGCGTGCCGGGGACGGTCTCCTTCTCCCCGGTCTCGGGGTTCTTCACCGTGTAGCCCTTCTCGCGCATGCGGTTGGCGATCTCCTTGGCCAGCTTGACGTTGCGCGTGTTGAGGTTGACGTTGTAGGCGATGAGGAACTCGCGGGCGCCGATGACGGTGGCGCCGGCCCGGGCGTTGAAGGCGGCCTTGCCGAAGTCGGGCTTGAACTCCTTCTTCTTCAGCTTCTCGCCCAGCCCCTCGTACTCGCCCTCGCGCAGGTAGGCCAGGCTCCGGCGTTCCGGCGTGCTGGCCGCCTCCTCGTAGAGGTAGACGGGGATGCCCAGCTCGTCGCCCACGCGCTGGCCCAGCCGGCGGGCGATCTCGACGCAGTCGGCCATGGTCACGCCCGACACGGGCACGAAGGGGCAGACGTCGGTGGCGCCCATGCGCGGGTGCGCCCCCTGGTGGCGGGACATGTCGATCACCTCGGCGGCCCGGCGGATGGCCTGGAACGCGGCCTCGGACACCGCCTCCGGCTCGCCGGCGAAGGTGACGACGGTGCGGTTGGTGTCGCGGCCGGGATCGACGTCGAGCAGCTCGACGCCGGCGACCTTCTTGATCTCGTCGGTGATCTGGGCGATGACGGCCGGGTCGCGGCCTTCCGAGAAATTGGGGACGCACTCAACGATTCGCTTCATTCTTCATTCTCCTTGTTTTCCTGTGGCGCGCGCGCCAGGCCTGGATGCGCTCGTGGTCACCCGAGAGCAGCACCTCGGGGACCTCGAGGCCGCGGTAGGAGCGCGGCTGAGTGTACTGCGGGAAGGCGACCTGGTCCTGCTGGTAGAACGAGTCGGACTGCACCGACTCGGGGTTGCCGACCACGCCGGGGAGCATGCGGCTGACCGCCTCCAGCAGCGCCTCGGCGGCGACCTCGCCGCCCATCAGCACGTACTCGCCCAGCGAGATCTCCTCGTCGACGCACTCGTCGATGAAGCGCTGGTCGATGCCCTCGTAGCGGCCGCAGACCAGGATCAGGTGCTCCAGGGCGGCCAGATCCTTGACCCGGCGCTGGCTGAGCACGCGGCCGTAGGCCGAGAACAGGACCACCCGGCCGGGCTGTTCGGCCTGCACGTGCTCGACGGCGCGGAAGAGCGGGTCGGGCATCAGCACCATGCCCGGACCGCCGCTGAAGGGGCGGTCGTCCACCTTGCGGTGCTTGTCGCGGCTGAAGGCGCGCAGGTCGTGGACGTCGACGCGCAGCAGCCCGTTGCGCACGGCCTTCTCCAGCAGGCCGTAGCCCAGGAAGCTCCGCAGCATGTCGGGGAAGATGGTGATGACCGAGACCCTCATCGGTTCAGCTCCCGCAGCCCCGGCGGCGGATCGATGACCAGGATGCCGGAGGCGCGGTCGAGGCGCACCACCAGCTCCTCGTGCCAGGGGACGAGGATGGTCCGCCCCGAGCCTTCGTCCGTCACTTCCAGCACCTGGTTCAGGGAAAAGCGCGGCTGCGACGTCACGGTGCCCCAGCATTCGCCCTGGCGGTCGAACACGCGGAAGCCGAGCAGGCCGGGGTCATCGGCGGCAACGGCCTGCGGCGCCCCGGCCCAGAGCTCGCAGCCCACGAGGCGCAGGGCGTCGGGGATGCCGTCGACCCCGCCCAGGGCGAGGACGGCCTCGCCGGCGGACAGGGATATCCCTTCGACGGTGTACGGCTGGACGCGGCGGCTCGAGCGCAGCTCGACCTTGCTTCCCGCCCGCGGCGCGGCGGCGCCGGGGGCCAGGCTGACGATCAATTCCCCCTTATTCCCCCTGGTGCGCGTAATCTTGCCGATCAGAACCAATGACGGTCAATGGGGCTGCTGCTGCTGCTCGAAGCTCTCGATAATTTCCAGGTTATAGCGCCGCCGCTGCTTCATGCCGGCGGCAGCCAGGATGGTACGGATGGCGCGGGCGGTCCTCCCCTGCTTGCCGATCACCTTGCCCAGGTCGGATTGGTGAACGCGGAGTTCCAGGATGGTGGTCTGTTCGCCGTCGATCTGGGTCACCGAGACCTGGTCCGGGTTGTCAACGAGAGACTTGCAGACGGTTTCCACCAGTTCTTTCACGTTGCCCTCCTTACTTGCCAGTATTTAGTTGCTTGACGAGAGATCGGACCGTCACGGAAGGCTGGGCTCCCTTGCGGATCCACTGGTTGTATTTCTCCATGTCGATCTTGATTTCGGCGGGCTTGGTCAGGGGGTTGTACTGGCCGAGCAGCTCGATGTATCTCGATTCCCTGGGCTTCTCCCGGTCAACGGCGACGACGCGGTAATAGGGCTTCTTTTTGCCTCCGAATCTTGTCAGGCGAATGACGACCATGAATGACACTCCTAATTGAACTTGCGAAACATCAATCTACCTTATTTTCCCGGCATTGTCAAATCTTTTGAGGAGCTTGCGGAAAAAGGGCTTCTTGAAGTTTTTCTTCATCTCCAGGAAGCCTTTCAGCACCTGGTTGACCTCGGAAACCGGCCGTCCCGAGCCCCGGGCGATGCGCTGGCGGCGGCGGCCGTCGATGGCGCGCGGGTTCTCCCGCTCGCGGCGGGTCATGGACTCGATCACGGCCATCATGTGGCGCAGGCGCTTGTTGTCGAGCGCCCCGGCGGCCAGGCCGCCCTTGAGCCCCAGCCCGGGGAGCATGCCCATCACCTCGTCCATGGGGCCCAGCTTCTCCATCTGGCGCAGCTGGGCCAGGAAGTCGTCCATGCCGAACTCGTTCTCCAGCATGCGCCGCGACAGGGCCTCGGCCTGCTTCTCGTCGAACTGTTTCTGCGCCTTCTAGATCAGGGTCAGCATGTCGCCCTTGCCCAGGAGCCTTTCGGCGCCCGGCATGTCCAGGATGACCCTGGAGTCGATCTGCGACGAGACCGCAAACGCGATCCTGGACGGTATGTTCGCCTTAATTATCCCCGTCACTATGTCCACCGACGGCCTCTGCGTTGCCAGAATCAGGTGGATGCCAGCGGCCCTGGCCATGAAGGCGAGGCGTGCGATCGCATCCTCTACGTCGTTCTTGGCCACCATCATAAGGTCTGCGAGCTCGTCGAGGATTACGACTATGTACGGAAGCCTCCTCGGGTTGAAGGAAGTCTCCCCGCCCCCTTTGCCCGTTTCCACATCGTCGTCCGCTATCTGCTCGAGTATCCCCTTATCTAGCATTTCGTTATACTGCGTGATATTCCTTGCTCCGGC
>DAHVOV010000370.1 GCA_027318645.1 Candidatus Aminicenantota bacterium | reverse complement strand
TTCAGTTCGTGGGCCACGCCGCCGGCCAGGCGGCCGATGGAATCCAGCTTCTGCGATTGCAGGAACAGCGACTGCAGCTTCTCGCGTTCCGCCGCCGCCCGCTTGCTGTCATCAATGTCGATCTCGATGCCGTCCCAGATCAGGCGGCCGTCGGCCTGGCGGTGCGGGGCGGAGGTGAACAGGCGCCAGCGGGTCTGTCCCGACGGCATGCGGATGCGCACCTCGGCGCTGAACGGCTGCATGGCCGCGACAGCCTGCGCTTCCAACTTGGCGACCTTTTCCGCGTCCTCGGGCTCGAACTGTCCGTAGATCAGCGTCGCGTCCCGCATCATCTCGGCGGCCGGCACGCCATGGAGCTTCTCGACGCCGGCGCTGAGATAGGTCAGGCGGCGCTCGCTGCCGTCCGGCCCCGTATCGACCTGGTAGACCATGCCGCCGGGCAGGTTGTCGCTCAGCAGGCGCAGCCGCTCCTCGCTCTCGTAGAGCCGCTGCTCGGCCTGCTTGCGCTCGGTGATGTCGGTGATCGTGCCCACGTAGCCGACGATGCGGCCCTCGGCGTCGAACTCGGGCACTGCCCGGCCCATCACCCAGGCGACCGAGCCGTCGGGGCGCAGGAGGCGATAGTCGTCGCTCGAGGCCCGCTGCCGGCTCGAGGCCTCCTGCCAGCCCTGCCCCAGCCGCTCGCGGTCGCCGGGATGGACCGCCCGCAGCCAGCCGAAGCCCATGGCCTCGCCGGCGTCCATGCCGGCGATGCGGCACCAGGCCGGGTTCACGTAGACGGTCGCGCCGGCGGCGTCGGTGTGGAAGATGCCGACCGGCAGCATGCTGGCCAGGATCTCGTAGCGCTTCTCGCTCTCCCTGAGCCGGCGCTGCGCCCGCCTGTGCTCGCTGATGTCCTGCAGGAAACCGGTCCAGAGCACGTCGCCCTCGGCCAGCGGCCGGGGCAGCGACTCGAAGTGCACCCAGGCCTCCCGGCCGTTGATGACCAGCCGCCCCTCCCACTCGAAGGGGGCCAGCCGCTCGTTGGCCTCGGTGTTGCGGCGGACCCACTCGTCCTTGTCCTCGGGGTGGACGAGGCTCTCGACGATGCCCGGCGTGCTTTCGAACTCCCGGCGGCTGACGCCGAGGATCTGGCAAAAGCGCTCGCTGGCCAGCTCGACGCGGTACGGTGCGGAGCCCGGCAGGCTCCAAGCACCCTCTCCCCACTTCCTCATGGAAAACACGCGGATGCGGTAGATCCCCACCGGCTGCGCGTTGACCAGGTCCATGAACATCTCGGTCTCCTGCTGCAGCGCGGCCGCGGCCACCCTCTGGCCGGGATCGGGATGAGGAAGGCCGGCCGGCACTGCCGGCGCCGCCTTCCGCCGCCGCGACGGTGGAGCGGACGCCGGCCGGCGGCGGTCCTTTTCCGTCCCCGGTTTCGCCGCCTTTTTCACGCCTCGCGAGGGGTTTTCTCCCATGGCTGCATCTTGCCCCGCCGGGATCCGCCTTGTCAATCGGGGAAATTGGCACCCCGGGGTCCCGGAGACAACAAGTGCTAGTGGCAGGAAAAGCAGCAAGAACTCGGTAGACGGTTTACGGTGTACGGTATACGGGAAAGCCATATCCATGAATCAGAGCGTTTCCTTGCTGTTGCCGTCTACCGTCGGCCGTATACCGTCGACCGAGTGCTCTTGATCACCGTCACTCGTCACGCGTCACGCGTCACTCATTACGGAGAGCAGCGCCTCGCCGACGCAACATTGTCCCGGAGGCCATTCAATCCCCGACAGTGGGGCAGGAAAGGCCCCACTGGTCGGGGCGGCAGCGTCGCCGCCGGGATTGCATCCGCGGCGTTTTTTTGCTACCCTGCGGGGAAAGGCAGCGGCCTTCCGCAAGAGGAGACGCCCTCATGGCAGCAGGCATGTACGAGATCATTTCCCGCAAGCGCGACGGCCAGGAGCTGAGCCGCGAGGAGATCGCCTTCGTCATCGACGGCTATGTCCGCGGCACCGTTCCCGACTACCAGGCGGCGGCCTGGCTGATGGCCGTCTATATCCGCGGGCTGAGCGACCGCGAGCTGGCCGACCTGACCGCGATCATGCTGGCCTCGGGCGACCGCATTCCCCTGGACGGCGTCCCCGGCGCCAAGATCGACAAGCACAGCACCGGCGGCGTGGGCGACAAGGTCAGCTTCGTGGTGGCGCCGCTGCTGGCCGCCTGCGGCGTGCGCGTGCCCATGCTGTCGGGGCGCGGCCTGGGCCACACCGGCGGCACCCTGGACAAGCTCGAGTCAATCCCGGGCATGGACGTCTTCCTGACCGTCGAGCATTTCCGCCGCGTGCTGGCCGATACCGGCATGGTCATCTGCGGGCAGACCGACAACGTCGTGCCGGCGGACAAGAAGCTCTACGCCCTGCGCGACGCCACCGCCACCGTCAGCTCGATCCCGCTCATCGCCTCGTCGATCATGAGCAAGAAGCTGGCGCTGGGCGCCGACGGCATCGTGCTGGACGTCAAGACCGGCAGCGGCGCCTTCATGCGCGAGGAGGCGGACGCCATCCGCCTGTGCCGCACCATGGTGGCCATCGGCACCCAGACCGGCCGCCCCACCCTGGGCCTCATCTCCAGCATGGACCAGCCGCTGGGCCGCGCCGTGGGCAACTCCCTGGAGATGATCGAGTCGATCGAGGCCCTCCAGGGGCGGGGGCCGGCCGACCTGATGGAGGTGACGTTCGCCCTGGGCTGGCTCATGCTGCGCGCCGCCGGCCAGGAGATGCCGTACATCCAGGCGCAGGCGCGCTTCCAGGAGGCCATCGCCTCCGGGCGCGCCCTGGACGTCTTCCGCCGCTTCGTCGCCGCCCAGGGCGGCGACGCCCGCGTCTGCGACGACACGGCGCTCCTGCCCGCCGCCGCCCTGCGCGAGGAGCTCACCGCCCCGCAGGCGGGCTGGATCGCGGCCATCGACTCGTTCGCCGTGGGCATGGCGGCCATCGACACCGGCGCCGGCCGGCGCCGCAAGGAGGACGCCGTCGCCCATGGCGCCGGCTTCGTCTTTCACGCCAACGTCGGCGACTGGGTGAAGAAGGGCCAGGCGCTGCTCACCATCCATTCCGACCGCCCCGAGCTCCTGCCCTCGGTCCGCGAGCGGCTGCTGGCGGCCATCCGCCTGCGCCCGCAGCCGGTCACCCGGCCGCGCATGGTCCTGCACCTGGCCGACGCCGACGGCGTGCGCCCCTGGCCCCATTGAGCGACGCGGCCGGACGCTACCGGGCGGTCTTCTTCGACGCCGACGACACCCTCTTCGACTACCCAAGCGCCGAACACGCCTCCCTGCTGGCCTGCCATTGGCGGTTCGCCGTGCCCGGGGACGAGGAGGATTTCGTCGCCGCCTACCGCCGCCACAACCATGACGTGTGGCGCGAGTTCGAGCGCGGCGAGATCGACCAGGCCACGCTGCGCGTCGAGCGCTTCCGCCGCCTGGCCGGCGAGCTGGGGCTGGCGGCGCTCCCGCTGGAGCGGATCAGCGCCTTCTACCTGGAGGAGCTGTCCGGCCAGGCGCAGCTGCTGGGCGGGGCGCTGGAGCTGCTGCAGCGGCTGGCCCAGGAATACGCGCTGGCCCTGATCACCAACGGCATCGCCTCAGTGCAGAGGCGGCGCTTCGCCGCCTCCCCCATCCTTCCCTATTTCCAGGCCGTCGTCATATCCGAGGAGGTGGGGATCGCCAAGCCCGACCCGCGCATCTTCGTGCCGGCGCTGGAAAAGATCGGCGTCGAGGCCGGCGACGTCCTGTACGTCGGCGACAGCGTCACCTCGGACATGGCCGCGGCGCGCAACGCCGGCATGGACTTCTGCTGGCTCAATCCCAAAGGGGTCCCCGCGCCGGAGGGATACTCGCCCGTCTTCGTCATCGCCTCACTGGACGAGTTTCCCGAAATCGCGAAAAGTGAATAGTGAAAAGTGAAAGAGCCTGAGCTGCCAGGATCTTAGCTGCTTCCAAGTCACGAGGAATTTGCGAATGCCTGTTCCTCCTGCTTTTTCACTTTTTACATTTCACTGTTCACTGTTCACCCATTGAATGCTACCCGCTGGAGCGAATTTGACATTCCGCCGTTGGAGGAAAATAATTTCCCCCTGGGAGGAAACATGAAAAAGACAATCCCGGCCTTCGCCGCCGTCGTCCTTCTCGCCGCGCTGCTGCCGGCGCAGGAAGTGCGGATCATGGACGCGGAGCCGTTCGCCTACGCCTACCTGGAATGCAGGGGCTCCTACGCGCAGATGCCCGCCAAGATCAATGAGTTCATGGGGGCGTTCTTCCGGCAGGGGCTGATGCCGCTGGGCAGCTTCTTCGCCATGTATCTCAATGCGCCGGCCGAGGTCAAGGAAGAGGATCTGCTATGGCGGCTGGGCTTCCCGGTGGCCGCCGACGCCGCCGTGGCCGCGCCCCTGCAAAAGGGGGAATGCCGGGCCGCAAAGATCGCGGTCTACGTGCACGCCGGCCCCTACGACAAGGTCAGCGGGTCCTACGCCAAGGTGTTCGCCTTCATCGGGGACCAGGGTCTCAAGCCGTCGGGGCCCTGCATCGAAAAGTACCTGAACAATCCCATGCAAGTGAAGCCGGAGGAGCTGCGCACCGAGATCAGCGTGCCGGTGGAGAAGAAGTAGCTTCCAGAAAAAAGTGAAAGAGCCTGTCGGCCATGAGTGAAATAGTGAAAAGTGAAAGAGTCTGACCTGTCAGGATCTCAGATGCTTCCAAGTTGCGGGGACTTTGCGAATGCCTGTGCCTCCCGCTTTTTTACTTTTCACTTTTCACTGTTCACGTTTCACTTTCAAAGGCCCTTCCCCGGTCGTCATGACAAAACTTTTCGGCGTTGGGCGGCGTAAACCGGTTTTGACGCATGATGACGCAGGCGGCCCATCCGCGTCGGCGCCATCCATCGGTCCAGGGAGGTACTCCGACATGAACCAACATTTCCCCAGAACGCTTCAGCGCATCGTTTGCATTGCGGCCGTGCTGGCGGCGGGCATCGTCCTGCC
>DAHVOV010000331.1 GCA_027318645.1 Candidatus Aminicenantota bacterium | reverse complement strand
TGTGCTATCAAGAACGGGATGAAGATCGTCGCCATCGTCGGCTTCTCCGAGACCGGCAAGACCCGGCTGACGGTCCGCCTCATCGGCGAGCTGCGGCGGCGCGGCCGGCGGGTCGCGGCGGTCAAGCGCTGCTCGCACGGCTTTTCCCTCGACACGGAGGGGAAGGACACGGCCGATTTCAGCGCCGCCGGGGCCGACCACGTGGCCATGATCTCCCCCGAGGGCTGGGCGGCGCTGGGAAGCGCGCCCGGCGTCAGCCGCGTCAGCGCCGCGCCCAGCGCGTCCAGGTGCAGCCGGGCCACCTCCTCGTCCAGCCTCTTGGGCAGGGTGTAGACCTGGCGCTCCAGGCCGCCCTTGACCAGCTCCATCTGCGCCAGGCACTGGTTGGTGAAGCTGCAGCTCATGACGAAGCTGGGGTGGCCGGTGGCGCAGCCCAGGTTGACCAGCCGCCCCTCGGCCAGGACGATGATCGAGCGCCCCGACTTCAGCGTCCACTTGTCCACCTGGGGCTTGATCTCCAGCTTGCGGCAGCCCGGGGTGGTCTCCAGGTAGTGCATGTCGATCTCGCTGTCGAAGTGGCCGATGTTGCAGACGATGGCCTCGTCCTTCATGCGCTCCATGTGGGCGCCGCTGATGACGCTGCAGTTGCCGGTGGCGGTGACGAAGATGTCGCCGACGGGCGCCATGGTCTCCATGGTGGAGACCTCGTAGCCCTCCATGGCCGCCTGCAGGGCGCAGATGGGGTCGATCTCGGTGACGATCACCCGGGCGCCGAAGCCGCGCATCGACTGGGCGCAGCCCTTGCCCACGTCGCCGTAGCCGCAGACGACCACCTTCTTGCCGGCGACCATGATGTCGGTGGCGCGCTTGATGCCGTCGGCGAGCGACTCGCGGCAGCCGTAAAGGTTGTCGAACTTGGACTTGGTCACCGAGTCGTTGACGTTGATGGCCGGGAAGAGCAGCCGCCCCTCGGCCTGCATCTGGTACAGGCGGTGCACGCCGGTGGTCGTCTCCTCGGAGACGCCGCGGATGCGGGCGCTGGCGCGCGTCCAGCGCTGCGGGTCGCGGGCATGGGACTCGGCCAGGCGCTTCCAGACGACGGCCATCTCCCGATTCTCCTGCTGCTCGCGCAGGCGGGCGGGTTCCTTCTCGACCGCCACCCCCATGTGGACCAGCAGGGTGGCGTCGCCGCCGTCGTCGACGATCAGGTCGGGCCCCGAGCCGTCGGGCCAGGTCAGCGCCTGCTCGGTGCACCACCAGTATTCCTCGAGGCTCTCGCCCTTCCAGGCGAAGACGGCGGCCGAGCCGGCCTTGGCGATGGCGGCGGCGGCGTGGTCCTGGGTGGAGAAGATGTTGCAGGAGGCCCAGCGCACGTCGGCCCCCAGCTCCACCAGGGTCTCGATGAGCATGGCCGTCTGGATGGTCATGTGCAGGCTGCCGGTCACCCGCAGCCCCTTCAGGGGCTTGAGCGGGCCGTACTTGGCGCGGATGGCCATCAGCCCCGGCATCTCGGCCCGGGCCAGGTCCATTTCCCTGCGGCCCCAGTCGGCCAGGGAGATATCGGCGATCTTGTAGGGCAGCAAACGGTCCTTGTCGGTGGGATTCATGCTGTTCTCCAGTTTTTTCATTTTCAAATTATACACGAACGAGGTTTGTGAACCCTAGTGACGAGTAACGAGTGACGAGGAAAGGCGATCGATGAGCGCTGGCTCTTTCTTCCTTGTTACTTGTCACTCGTCACTGGTCACTCGAGCGTGGCTATTTCTTGGCCAGGGCCTTCAGCTCTTTCACCTTGTCCAGCTTCTCCCAGGGGAACTCGCTGCGGCCGAAGTGGCCGTTGGAGGCGGTGGCCCTGTAGATCGGCCGCTTCAGCTTGAGCTCGCGCAGGATGTCGCCGGGCTTGAGCGGGAACACCTTGCGGATCCAGGCCGTGATCTTCTCCTCGTCGACGGCGCCGGTGCCGAAGTTGTTGACGTTGACCGAGACGGGCTCGGCCACGCCGATGGCGTAGGCCAGCTGCACCTCGCATTTCTTGGCCAGGCCGGCGGCCACGACGTTCTTGGCGATGTAGCGGGTGACGTAGGCGCCGGAGCGGTCGACCTTGCTGGGGTCCTTGCCGGAGAAGGCGCCGCCGCCGTGGCGGCCCATGCCGCCGTAGGTGTCGACGATGATCTTGCGGCCGGTCAGGCCGGCGTCGGCGTAGGGCCCGCCCACGACGAACTTGCCGGTGGGGTTGATGTAGTATTTCGTCTCCGCGGTGAGCCATTTGCCGCAGACCGGCTTGACCACGTGGCGGATGATGTCCTTCTCGATGCGGGCGTGGCCGATGCCGTCGTCGTGCTGGTTGGAGACCACCACGGCGGTGATGCGCCGGGGCTTGCCGCCCTCGTACTCCACGGTCACCTGGGCCTTGCCGTCGGGGCCGAGGTAGGGGATGGTCCGGTTCCGGCGCACCTGGGCCAGGCGCGCGGTCAGCTTGTGGGCCATGGCGATGGGCAGGGGCATGTAGTTCTCGGTCTCGTTTGTGGCGTAGCCGAACATCATGCCCTGGTCGCCCGCGCCCTGCTCATGGCCGCGCGCGACGTCGACGCCCTGGGCGATGTCGGGCGACTGCTCCTCGATGTGCACCAGCACGGCGCACGTCTCGTACTCGATGCCGTAGCGCGACTGGGTGTAGCCGATCTCCTTGAGGGTCTGGCGCACGACGGAGGGGATGTTGACGTAGGCCTTGGTGGTGAGCTCGCCGGCCACCAGCACCATGCCGGTCTTGGTCAGCGACTCGATGGCCACGCGCGAATCCGGGTCCTGCGCCAGGCAGGCGTCGAGAATGCTGTCCGAGATCTGGTCGCACACCTTGTCCGGGTGCCCGGCGCACACCGACTCGGAAGTGAACAGGTATTTCCCCTTGATCATGTTTACCTCCAGGGAGAGCGTTGGATTGGATGAAGTCCAATCTTAACAAAGAAGGTCATATATGTCAATGGAAATTACAGAAATCGGCGCAGGGTGTACGGCGTACGGTTTACGGCAAAAGCAATTGCACGAGCTAGCTTTATTCTTTGCTATTGCCGTCTGCCGTCAGCCGTACGCCGTGTGCCGAGTCCTTGTTCTTTTAACTTTAATACCCGATCGCGCAGCCGTCCTTCCTCGACTCGCTGGCGCCAATCAGCACCCGGCGCTCCTCGTCGATCCAGATGCCCTGGTAGCCGCCGAACTCGGAGGCGCTGCGGCCGACGCGGTGGCCGAGCCGGATCAGCTCGCGCACGACCTCCGCGTCGACGCCGCTCTCGAGGAAGAGCGTCCCGCCGTCGGTCATCCGCGAGCCGTCGGGCTCCGAGGAGCCGACGTGGTGGAAGCGCGGGGCGTCGCCCGCCTCCTGCACGTTCATGGCGAAGTCGATGAGGTTGCACAGCACCTGCACGTGCCCCTGCGGCTGCATGTCGCCGCCCATGACGCCGAAGGAGAACACCGGCCGGCCGTTGCGGGTGACGAAGCCGGGGATGATGGTGTGGAACGGCCGCTTGCCCGGCGCCAGGGCGTTGGCGTGGGCCGGGTCCTCGACGTTGAACAGGGCGCCGCGGTCCTGCAGGCAGAAGCCGAGGCCGTCGGGGACCATGCCCGAGCCGAAGCCGACGTAGTTGCTCTGGATGAGCGACACGGCGTTGAAGTCCTTGTCGACCACGGTCAGGTAGACGGTGTCCCCGCGGCGCAGGCTGGGGTCGCCGGCCGGCAGCTCGCGGCTGGCGCGCCGGGGATCGAAGAGCTCCAGGCGCCGGGCGGCGTACTCCGGGGTCAGCAGGGCGGAATAGTCGCGGGGGGCGAAGCGCGGGTCGGCGTAGTGGCGGGCCCGGTCCTCGTAGGCGAGCTTCTTGGCCTCGACCAGCAGGTGCAGATAGGCGGCCGAGTTGTGGCCCAGGGACTTGAGGTCGAAGCGCTCCAGCATGCGCAGCATCTGCAGCACGGCCAGCCCCTGGCCGTTGGGCGGCAGCTCCCAGACGTCATAGCCGCGGTAGCCGACGCTCAGCGGCTCCGGCCACTCGGGCGCGAAGCCGGCGAAGTCCTCGCGGGAAAAGAAGCCCCCCACCTTGGCGGAGTAGGCGACGATGCGGCGGGCGATCTCGCCGCGATAGAAGGCGTCGCGGCCCTTGGCGGCGATGAGCCGGTAGGTGGCGGCGAGCTCGGGATTGCGGAAGACGTCGCCCTTGCCCGGCGCCCGGCCGCCCGGGGCGTAGAGCTTCTGGAAGTTCTCGAAGTCCGCGAACGCCCGCACGGAGCGCTGCCAGGAGGACGCGATCAGCTCCGACAGCGGAAAGCCCTCCTCGGCGTAGCGAACCGCCGGCGCCAGGATGTCGCGCATGGGCAGGCGGCCGAACTTCCCGTGCAGGGCGTACCAGCCGGCCACGCAGCCGGGCACGGTCCAGGGCAGGGGCCCGGTCTCGGGCATGCGGCGGATCCCCCGTTCCTGGAAATAGGCCAGCGTGAGCGCCGCCGGCGCCGGGCCGCTGGAATTGAGGCCGTAAAGCCGGCCGGCGCGGTTGTCCCAGACGATGGCGAACAGGTCGCCGCCGATGCCCGCGCCCGACGGCTCCATCAGCCCCAGGGCGGCGTTGACGGCGATGGCGGCGTCGACGGCGCTGCCGCCGCGCTTCAGGACGTCGATGCCGACCTGCGCCGCCAGGGGCTGGCTGGCGGCCACCATGCCGTTGCGGCCGATGACCTCGGAGCGGCTGGCGGTCAGGCGGCCGGTCAAGCGGTCACCCGCGAACGCCGGGAGCGCGGCGAGCGAAGCCAGCGCCGGCAGGGCGAGCCACGCCGCCAAGGGGAACAGGGTTCGTCTCATGTTGCCTCCATGCCATGCCGCCATTATATGACCCGGGAGCCTCCGCTGCAAACATGCGGTTCGCGGCTGGAAAAAAATGTACCCCTGTGATATGAACGGAGGGGCGGAACATCGCGCGCAGGAGGTGGAGGATGAAACGCATGAGACGAGTCCCCTGGCTGGTCCTGTCGCTGGTCGCGGTCCTGCTGGCCATCGCCTGTGCCGTCAACCCGGTCAGCGGCAAGAAGGAGCTGATGCTGTTCTCGGAGCAGCAGGAGATCGCCATGGGCCAGGAGACCGACCAGGCGATCCGCCAGCAGTACGGCATCTACCCCGACCAGGCGCTGAACGAATACGTCGACCGCATCGGCCAGGGCATGGTGCCCAACTCCCACCGCCCCAAGCTGAAGCACCATTTCGCGGTGCTGGACACGCCGGTGGTCAACGCCTTCGCCGCCCCCGGCGGCTACATCTACGTCACCCGCGGCATCCTGGCGCTGATGAACAGCGAGGCCGAGCTGGCGGCGGTGCTGGGCCACGAGATGGGCCACGTCGCCGCCCGCCACTCCATGGCGCAGATGAGCGGCCAGATGCTGGCCCAGATCGGGCTGGTCGTCGGCAGCATCATCAGCAAGGACATCCGCAAGTTCGCCGGCCTGGCCAGCATCGCCACCCAGCTGCTCTTCCTCAAGTTCAGCCGCAGCGACGAGTACCAGGCCGACGCCCTGGGCATCCGCTACGCGCGGGCGGCCCAGTACTCGCCGGGGGAGATGCTGCGCTTCTTCACCGCCCTGGAGAACATGACCGCCGAGTCGAGCCGCCAGCGCATCCCCACCTTCCTGTCGACCCACCCCATGACCAAGGACCGCATCGCCAAGGTCAAGGAGCAGGTCTCCAGCGACGACGTCCGCCTGGCCGTGAAGCGCAACGACTACCTGCAGCGGATCGACGGCATGGTGTACGGCGACAACCCCCGCCAGGGCTTCGTCCAGGGCGGGGTCTTCTACCACCCGGAGATGGCCTTCCAGTTCGACGTGCCCGACGGCTGGGCCGTGGAGAACACGCCCATGCAGGTCGTGGTCGGCGAGAAGGAGGGGCGGGCGGCCCTGCTCCTGCAGGCCGAGACCAGCGGCCAGGACCTTGACGCCTACCTGCAGGCCAAGGCCAAGGGCCTGGGGCAGGCCAAGCAGCTGAGGACGGCAGGCGAGGCGGTCAACGGCTTCCCGGCCCGCCACGCCTGGTTCCAGGTCCCCCAGGAGGAGGGCGAGCCGCTCGCCGTCCGCCTGTCGTGCATCCGCAAGGGCGGCCTGGTCTATTCGTTCGTGGGCCTCAGCACCTACAGCACGGCCAATGACTTTCACCCCGTGCTCGGGCGTTCCATCGAGTCGTTCCGCGCGGTTCGCGATCCCCGTGTCCTCAACCGCGGGCCCGAGCGCCTGTCGGTGATGCATCCCGACGGCCGGCAGACGTTCCAGTCGCTGCTGACCCGCGCCGGCGTCGACCGCTCGCACTGGAAACAGCTGGCGGTCTTCAATTCGCTCGCCCTCGACGCCGTCCCCGAGTCGAACACGCTGGTCAAGATGCTGCGCTGACGCCGCCGGGCCGGCCAGGCCTGTCCCAAAATGGGACAGGACGGCGCCGTTTATCGAGCTCCAATGGCATTCTCAGAGCGCTGCCGCCGTTGTCCCAAATTGGGACGCGGCGGGATCTCCGAAAAAACCCAAATGCAGCGGTCATTTCGGCCTTGCAGCGCCCCGGCCCGTCCCAATATGGGACAGCGCCGGCCGCAAACGCCCCCTGGCGAACGGCGGGGCATCGACAATTCCCGCGCCGGCATCGCAATAAGCCGGCGGCCCGAAAATGGCATGCCGATTGCTTCGCTAATCGGGTGAACTGCCCATGGATGTCCCCATGAACGTCTGCCTGGAAAAATCCGGCCTGCAACCGGCGATCCGCGGCAAGATCGCCGACCTGCTCGACTACCCGGTGGCCCGCGCCCGCGTGGTCCTGTGCGGGTCCAAGCTGGGGCGAAGGATCTCCACCCTGACCGGCCTGGAGGGGACGTTCCTGTTCAACCGCATCCCCCCCGGCGTCTACACCCTGGAGGTGAAATGCACCCGGTTCGGCAAGCTGGTGCAGCGGGGCATCACCGTGCAGGAGGACGCCATCACCGGCCTGGACATGCGCATGGACCTGCAGGAGGACTCGCGCACGCTCCGCCTGCGCTCGCTCAACCTGCAGTACGTGGGCGGCGAGGCGCCAGACGGCGCTCCCGGC
Organism: Candidatus Aminicenantota bacterium; assembly: GCA_027318645.1. GTDB lineage: Bacteria > Acidobacteriota > Aminicenantia > UBA2199 > UBA2199 > UBA2199. Next base: position 1,157 of record DAHVOV010000331.1, on the reverse strand, counting down.
GAGCCGGCGGCGCTCGAGCGCACGCTGCGCGAGGCGGTCGACGGGCTGCGGCTGGAGCGGGCGCTGTTCGCCCCGCCCGGCCAGGGAACGGTCGGCCGCCGGCTGGCCATCGAGTTCGGCCTCTTCCAGGGGCTGCGCAACGAGATCATGTCAAGGCTGCTGGAGAGGAAGGTCGACCTGTTCGCCGCCGAGCAGGTCGCCCTGGCCCTGCGCGCCGAGCTGCAGGCGCCCGGCTGCCTGGTCCTGCCCCTGACCCTGCCGCGGGCTGAGGTCGAGGGCGCCCGCTACCTGGAGTGGCGCTGGCAGCTGATGCCGCAGGCCGCCGGCGCCGCCGCCCTGCGCCTGGCCGTGTTCCTGGCCGTGGATTTCGGCGGCCGGCTGCAGCTGGAAAAGCGCCTGCTCGAGGTCGAGCGGGCGATCGACTTCCGCCTGCCCCTGCTGAAGCGGGTGCGGCGGCTGTGGGGATGACCGGGCCGCCCGCGGCGAGCCGCTTCCCGGCATGGAGCCGCGGCGGAGGGCGTTGTGCCGCCGCCGCGGCCACAGCGAAACATTCAATGAAAATCCAATAAATCAACGGAGGTATATCATGAAGCACAAGGTTTTCAAGTGGTTCCTGGGCATCACGCTGGTGCTGGCGGGCATCGTATGCCTGCATGCGGTCATCGTGGCCAATGATCCCTACTGCCCATTTCCCGGTCGGACCAGCACCCAGGTGGGCGACATGATCACCGAGGGCGCGTCGGAGCTCCTGCAGTCGGCCGCCGACGCCTTCCTGTTCCTCAACGAGATGGAGGTCGCCGAGCGCGACGGCCTGAACGTCAACGCCGCCCTGCAGCGGGTCGACCTGGCCGCTGCCCGCGTCGAGCAGGCGCTGCGGCTCTTCCGCGAGATCATCATCGCCGGCCGCGAGGCGGGCTACGAGTCGCGGCGCATCGGCAAGCTGAGGGGCTTCGACTACGGCCGCTTCGCCGAGGAGAACGGCCTGAACCGGGAGGTGATGGGCGAGGTCTCCACCTTGCTGGGCAAGGGCAACGTCCTGGGCTTCTACCACCGCCACGCCGGCAACCTGCAGGAGCTGCTGGGCACCCTGCAGCGCATCCGCGCCGACCTGCTGGCCGGCAAGCGCTCGGACAACGGCGTGCTCTGGGCGCTGCTGC
>DAHVOV010000305.1 GCA_027318645.1 Candidatus Aminicenantota bacterium | reverse complement strand
GCATCGGCGCCCACCCTGTTGGAAGCCCCGTCGGCTATTGAATCCCCGATCGCGAGGCAGGCAAAGCCTCGCGGATCGGGGCGGCAGCTTCGCCGGCGGGGAAGCCCCGTCGGCTATTGAATCCCCGACAGTGGGGCATTCCTGCCCCACTCTCGGGGATCGGACTGGTCGGCTCTATGTGTCGGTGTAAGTGTTTGTGTTAGCGAAGGCAATTATTTGAAGCTCCAAAAAGAGAAGAAGGCCCTGCCAGGGCTTCTTTCCCACTCTGTCTTCCCTCTGCCTCTCCCTCTGTCTTCCCTCTCTCTTCCCTGGAGAACCCATTGGCCTCGGCTTCGGACAAGGGCTCAGGCGTCGGCTGGCGGCCGGCAGCGGCTGCGCACCAGCTGGGCCAGCAGGAACATGAAGATGTCGCTGCGCCGCACGCGGCGCAGGTCGTGGCGGCGCACGTCGAACCAGAAGAGGGAGAGCTGCTCGACGGCGCGGCACATGGTGGCGATGGCGGCGTCGCGGTCCTGCTCGCGCTTGGCCAGCATGCCCTTGAGGACCCGGTTCACCACCAGGATGCGCTCCTGGTAATCCCAGACGCTGCCGGCGCGGGGGGTGCCGTTGTGGTTCGTCTCCTGGAAGACGGCGTTGCGGACGTCCTCCTCCAGCAGCAGGTCGGCCTCGTAGGCGACGAAGGCGCGGAACTGCTCGGTGGGGTCGACCAGGTCACCCTGGACCTCGGCGACGGAGGGGATGTGGCCCAGGAAGACGAGCAGGTACTGGATGATGCAACGCGCCTTCTCGATGCGCTCGCGCTGGCGGAAGAAGCGCAGCAAGCTCTCCGGCGGCATGCCCTGGCCCAGCCGCTCGGCCAGCGAAAAGTTCGGGTCGGCCTCCATGACCTTCATCAGGTATTCGGCCTCCTGGCGCACCCAGTCGAGCTTGGCCGGCTCGCTGAAGCTGTCGGCGGCGAACATCTGGTCGATCTTCATGGCTCCTACCCGCGGGCGCCGGCCCCGGCGGGCGGGGTGACCGGCAGCGAGAAGAGCAGCTCCTCGATCACCTCGCAGTCCTTCTTGAGCAGGAGGCGGCCGCACTTGGGGCAGATGCGAGGGATCTCCTGCGGCGGCTCGTAGGCGAAGTCGACGCCCTCGTCGAATGCGTCCTCGAACATCAGCATGTCCGGATCTATGGGACAGTAATACTGCGTCTTGCTCTTCATGCGCCTTGCTATGCATGAGGAGTGCCAAGAAGGGAAAAGCCGTGAAACCTTTGCTGGACAATGATCTTCACCGTTCGAAGCGCCGGCCGTGGCAACGGCGGTCGTCCTATTTTGGGACAGGCGCGCGCCCCGGGCGCGAAACACCCTGCAAACAGGCCTTTCCGTGGCGTTTCCTTGTCCCAATTTGGGACAGCGGCGGATAATGTTGAATTATCTTGTCTTGAAGGGGTTCTTGATGCTGAAGTGTCCCATTTTGGGACATACCATTGTTCTTATCGATATGCTGTCAAAGATCCCATGCAAGAATCGGGTAGGACTAAAGCACCAAATTCCAAGCACCAAATTTCAAATAAGCTCCAAATTCCAATGACCCAAACGCAGAAAAGACACATGCAATGGCTTTCGTTTAGGACATTGGAATTTTGAACTTGGAATTTATTTGGGATTTGATGCTTGGTGCTTGGAATTTTCCCCATCCCTTGCTCATCTGACTTAATACTCGTCCATTTTTACCCGACCCAATGCCTGAATTATTGCGAGGTACAAAAAGTTAATTTGAACAGACCGGACCTAGGATCTCACTCTTCAGGCGGGGTCCGGCAATCCCCAGAGCGGGAACAGGGGCGAGAAGCCGTCAAAAAGCAGGTCAGGGCCGGCGGCCAGCAGCTTCTCGCGGGGCTCGAAGTCGGATACGAGGGCGACGGTGCGGGCGCCGATGGCCCGGCCGCAGGCGACGTCGGCGGCGGTGTCGCCGATGACATAGACATCGTCGGGGTCGACCCGGCCGTTGTTCGCGCGGATGCGGCGCAGCGCCTCGCGCGCCAGGTCCGTCCGCTCCTCCGAATGGTCGCCGTAGACGCCCCAGGAAAAATGGCGCCAGATCCCGCCCGACTCCAGCTTCAGCTGCGCACCCCGCGGCACGTTGCCGGTGAGCAGCGCCAGCTCGATGTCGGGGCGGCGGCCGCATGCCTGGAGCAGCTCCCGCGCCAGGGGATAGACGGTCACCGGCCGCTGCTGCAGGTCGGCGGCGAGCAGCGCGACGTAGGCGTCGAGCACCGCCGCCAGCATGGCCGGCAGCCGGCCGTCGGCGCATCCCGAGCGGCGCAGGGCGGCCAGCACGATCTGCCGGTCGGTCTTGCCGGCGAAGGACTCGTGGTCCAGGGCTTTCTGGCCGGCCCCGTTGAGCGCCAGGGCCCGGGCCAGGGAGCGGCGGCCGGCGCCGCCGGCGTGGACCAGCGTGCCGTCGATATCGAACAGCAGGTATCTCTTGCTCATGGCTGCTGGGATTGTACGCGAGACGGACATCGCGGGCAAGCCTCGCCGCGGGGGTTGCAATCCATCGTCATTCCCAGTATGGTGGTGGCGGAGGTCACCCATGAAAAGAGCCATCTCCGTGATCCTGAGCCTGGCCGCCCTCTCCGGCGCCGCGCTTGCCCAGGGACGCTCCGACCGCTGGACGCTCGATGTCGAGGGGGGAGCCGTCTTCTCCGGCTACAACGACGTGCGCATCCCCAATGCCACGGGCACCCTCTTTTCCCTGTCCCGCGACCTCGACATCGCGGCCAGGGCGTATGCCCGACTGCGCCTCTCCTACGCCCTGTCGCGGCGCCATGAGCTCTCGCTGCTGTACGCGCCGCTGACCCTGAAGGCAACGGGCATGCTGCCGGCGGACGTCATGTTCATGGGCACCCTGTTCCCTCAGGGGAGCGAGGTCGACGGGGTCTATACGTTCAACTCCTACCGCCTGACATACCGCTACCGCCTCGTCGATCGGCCGCGCCTGCGCCTGGACATCGGCTTCACCGCCAAGGTCCGCGACGCCGAGATCGCCCTGCGGACGCCGGGCCTCGCGGCGAGCAAGACCAACGTCGGCTTCGTGCCGCTGCTGCACCTGCGCCTGGACTGGGATTGGTCGCCGGCGCTGGGCTTGCTGCTGGAGGCCGACGGCTCCGCGGCCAAGCAGGGACGCGCCGAGGACGTGCTGCTGGCGCTGGCATGGCGCCCGGCGCCGCGCTGGCGTCTGCGCCTGGGCTACCGGATGGTCGAGGGCGGCGCCGACGTCGACGAGACCTACAACTTCGCCTGGATCCACTACCTCGCCGCCGGGGCGTCCTTCTCCTTCTAGGGAGGGCGACGGTTCCGTCCCCTGGCAGGATAGCGGCATGAGGCCCGAGAAGATCCTGGTCTGCTACAACGAGCCGGTCGGCATCTACGACAACTACTCCGGCAAGGAGGCCGGCGCCGCCGAGGACTCCTCCGATCCCGGCCTCATCCAGCAGGCCGCCGAGATCCAGCGCA
>DAHVOV010000193.1 GCA_027318645.1 Candidatus Aminicenantota bacterium | reverse complement strand
ACCAAGACCACGATCTGCAACGTGGAAGTTGCGTGAGGAGACCGCGATGGCCTGCATGAAATTTATCTGTGATGCAGAACGCTGCATCGAGTGCAACAGCTGCGTGACAGCGTGCAAGAACGAGCATGAAGTGCCCTGGGGCACCTGATCGCGCTCTACCGCCGCCGCCTGGGGCCGCACGCGACGTTCGTGGCCACCGGCGGCATGATGGCCGCCTTCCGCGGCCGCGTGCCGGGCATCGACGCCTTCGCGCCCGACCTGATCTTCATCGGCCTGCGCCGGGTCCACGAGCGCCTGGCGGGGCGCACCGGGTGAGCGTGGAAGCGCCTGCCGGCGCCGGGACCACGGCGGCAAGGGGCAACGACCACGACTACATCGTGCGCGTCATCCAGTACCTGGACGCGCGGCACCATATCCGCTTCTTCATCACCAGCAAGGACTTCGACGTCCTGTACCGCTGGTGGGAGAAGGGGATCCCGCCGGCGGTGATCCGCGAGGCCGTCGACCGCGTGGTGGAGCGCGGCCGCAGGCGCCAGCGGCCGCCGGCGCGCTTTTCCGCCTTCGCCTACGAGGTGCGCAAGGGCTACCAGTCCTTCCTCTCCCTGGGGGCCGGCGCCTCGCGCCCCGAGCCCCAGGACCCCTTCGCCGCCGCGAACCGCTTCCTGGCCGTCCTGCCGCCGGAGCTGGAGTTCGTCTCCGCCGATCTCGCCTCCCTGTTCGCGGCGCAGCGGCGCGGGGAGGCGGTCGATGCCGCCGCCCTGGAGGAAAAGCTGCTGGAGCGCTTCCGCGACGACGGCGAGCTGAACGCCAAGGCCGGCTGGTTCCTCAAGAACCTGGCGCCGGCGCTGCGCCGCCCCGAGATCGAGCGCCGCTACCGACTGAACTACCTGTGGGGAAAGTTCGGCATACCGCCTTTGGACTGACAGCAACAGAAATCGGCATACGGCAGACGGCATACGGCTGACGGCAAACGCAATATCAGGAATCTTCAGGTCTCAGCGAACGAAAAAGGCTTGTCTCCGGCCGTACGCCGTACGCCAAGTACAGAGCGAATCCATTGCTCGGCATACGGCAAAGGCAATTGCAGAAATCTTCCGGCTTTTGAGAACGGGAAAAGGCTCGTTTCCGACCGTACGCCGTACGCCGTGCGCCGTACGCCAAGTATTGCCCTATTTCAGCTCGGCTGCCAGTTTGTCCCTGAGCCTGTTGGCGCCATGGCCCTCGCCGTACACGGCCTAGATGCGGCGCAGGACCTCGCCGCGGCTTTCAGCGCGGTCGGCCTTGAGCAGGTCCGCCAGGGTCCAAAGGGCGGGAGCGTAATCGGGATTGAAGGCCAGGCAACGGTCGACGGCCGCGCGGGCCGCGGGCCGGTCGCCGCGCCGGGCCAGGAACCCGGCGTACTCGTTCTCGAAGAACGGGTACGAGTAATAGGTGACCCAGAAGGAGAGCTGGGGCTTCATGGCCAGGAGCTCGCGGTAGCTCTCGTCCGCCTCGTTCAGCCGGCCCGCGGCCTCGGCGATGCGCGCCTCCAGGTGCAGGCAGAACTTCAGGGCGGCGTCGAAGTTGTCGGCCGACAGGCGAAAGGCGCCGCGCAGCCGCCGCAGCCAGTCCAGCTCCCTGCGCGCCGCCGGCAGGTCGTTGAGGGCGATGCGGCAGAGGCCGGACAGCCAGTGATACTCGCCGCTGTGGTCGTTGATGGACGCCGAGTCGTGGCGCTGCAGCGCCTCGCGCAGCAGGTCCAGGGCAGCCGCGGGCGCGCCCTCCAGGAGGCGGATGTAGGCCTTCTTGGCCAGGGCGTCGGCCTGGGCCTTGGGGAAATCCGCCAGCTTCTGGTAGATGGCCAGGTACTTCCCAGCCTCCTGGAAATCGGCCCTCAGGATAGCGATGTCGGCCAGCGTCTGGTAGGGCCAGTCCATGGCGTCGTCCAGGCTGACGGCGTAGATCTTGCTGTTCTCCGCCTGGGTGTAGTCGCCGAGGTAGAAATAGCCGTCGCCCAGCGAGTCGAAGGAGTTGGCGGTGCGGTCGATGTCGCGGTAGCGCTCGAAGCACTCGATGGCGCGGCGATGGCGGCCGAGGTAGGAGAGGCAGTAGCCCAGGTGGTTCAGGGCGGCGGCGTAGTCGCGGTCCAGGGCCAGGGCGGCCTCGTACTCGGGGATGGCGCGCTCGGCGTCGCCATGGCGGAAGAAGGCCTCGCCCAGCTCGAAGGCCTGCTCCTTGCTGAAGGGGAACATGGCCTTGAGCTCGCGCAGGCAGCGGACCTGCCCGGCGAGGTCGAAGTCGAACTTGGCCTTCAGCGCCTGCACCCGCAGGCGCATGGGCGGGGAGAAGTTCGCCAGCCCGGGCAGGAGGGAGCGCAGGCGCGCCTGCGCCTCGCCGGCGTCGCCGGAGAAGTCGGCGAGCAGGGCGAGGTGAAGGCGGGCGGCGGGAAGGCCGCCGGCCTGCGAATCGGCGCTGAGCAGCAGGCGGCGCGCCGGGGCGAATTTCCTCTTGTCCCAGAAGGACTTGCCCTGGAAGAAGAGGTCGAAGGCGCGCCAGTCGCTCCCGAAGGCGGCCATGAGCGGCGTTGCCCCGCCGGCGGCGGACGCGCCGGAGACCGACTCGCGGACGCGCCGCGCCAGGTTGTCGACCTGGTCGGTCAGCAGCGAGTCCTTCCCCTTGCCGGGGATGAAGAACGGCGCGTGGTCGTCGCCGGCGCCGACCCGGCTGAGGCGCGCCTCGATGTCGTACTTGTCGGCCACGCTGCCCAGCTTGCCGCGCAGGACGTAGCGGATGCCGAAGCGCCTGGCCAGCTCGCTCAGGCGCTCGGCCGTCACCTCGCGGCCGCCGCTGAGCACGCGCAGCTCGGCCGCGGTCAGGGCCTTGAAGCCGGGCGACCCGTTCAGCGCCTCGGCGATCAGGTAGTCGACCTCGGCGCCGACGCGGGGGTCGGGGGTCCGGTTCTCGAGGGGGAACAGCAGGACGTGGTCCGGCGGCGTCGCCGGGGTCGTGCCGCCCCGCTGCAGCGCCGGGCGGAGGAGCAAGAGCCAGGCCGCGAGGGCGGCGGCGGGCAGCAACGCGGCGGCGGCGATCCGCCAGGCGCGGCGCGAGCCGCCGGTGCGCAGGGCCTCGGTGGAGGCCTTCATGCGCTTGAGGCGGCTCACCATCTCGCTCAGCCGCTCGCTGCCGGAGTCCGGGCGCGGCTCCGCCGCGCCGCGCAGGATCTCCTGGTGCTCGCGGGCATCGATCACCTCGGTGGCGTTCGCCGCCGTGCCGGGCGCGGGAACGACGCCGTCGCGCAGCGCCGCCAGCGCCTGGCGCACCTCGGCGAAGTCGCGGAAGCGCCGCTCGCGCTCCTTCTGCAGGCAGCGGGCGATGACGGCGCG
>DAHVOV010000289.1 GCA_027318645.1 Candidatus Aminicenantota bacterium | reverse complement strand
CGCTATGAGGAGACCGTAACGCTCGAAGCCGACGGCTCGGCCTCCGTACGCGTCGTCCTGCAGGTCCGCCAGGGCGGCACCGCCCCGGTGCTGCTCCCCCTGCGGGCCGCCCCCGGCGCCCTGCGGGCCGAAGGCATCGATCCCGCCTTCGCCCGCGTCGTGCGCAGGGGAAGCGGGCCGTTCATCGAGCTCGACCTGGCGCCTGAGTCTTCCCCCGGGCGCACGGTCGCGGTCGAGTACTCCCTGCCCGGCTATTTCCAGGCCGGCGGCCGTCCCGGCCCCTTCGGCAACCGCAAGCTGGACTACCGCTTCGCCAACGTCTCGTTCGCCGCCATCGATCGCTTCTCCGCCTCCCTGGTCCTTCCCGCGGGCTGGGTCTTCAACGCCATAGGCCGCTTCGTGCCCGAGCCCGAGAAGGAGGGCATGGTCGCGCCCTTCGCGATCGCCCGCGCCGGCCGGCGCCTGGCCGGCCGCATCGAGCTCTCCGGCCTCGGCCTCGGCGACGAGGTGGCGCTTTCCTGCACCGTGCGCAGCGGCCGCCGCTCACCCTGGCTGCTGGTGGCGCTGGCCGTCCTGGCCGCGGCCTGGCTGCTGTTCTATCGCGACGTGCTCAAGAACGGCCGGCCCGGCGCCCCCGCCAAACTTCCATGAGCATCATCCACCTGAAGCAGTCGAAGGCCCTGGAGCGGCAGATCGACGATTTCCTGGACACGGTGAGCCGCGCCTCGCTGGTATTCCGCAACGGCATCCGCGAGTACCTGGACGGGGAGATCGCCGCCTTCGAGGCGACGATCGGCGAGATCTCGCGCATGGAGAACCGCGCCGACGACCTGCGCCATGACATCGAGACGCAGCTGTACACCCACTCGCTGATCCCCGAGATCCGCGGCGACGTGCTCGGCCTGCTGGAGAACATGGACACGGTGATCAACGCCGAGAAGAAGACGCTGCTGCAGTTCTCGGTGGAGATGCCGCAGGTGCCGGGCGAGTTCGCCAAGGACTACCTGGCCCTGGCCGACGTCAGCGTCGCGGCCGCCGAGGCGGTGGTCACGGCGGTGCGCGCCTTCTTCCACGACTTCAACATGGTGAAGAACTCCCTGCACAAGGTGTACTTCCACGAGAAGGAGGCGGACAAGATCAGCGACCGGCTCAAGCGGCGGATCTTCAGCTCCGGCCTCGACCTAAGCCGCAAGATCCACCTGCGCTACTTCGCGCTGCACGTCGAGACCATCTCCGATCATGCCGAGGACGTCGCCGACCGCCTGGGCATCAGCACCATCAAGCGCGGCTTCTGAGCCGGGCATGGCATGATCGCCTTCTTCCTGCTAAGCGGCCTGTTCCTGGGATGGTCGCTTGGCGCCAACCACGCGGCCAACGTGATCGGCACCGCCGTCTCCTCCAAGATGGTCCGCTTCCGCACCGCCGCCGTCCTGTGCAGCGTGTTCGTCATCCTGGGTTCGGTCCGCGGCGGCTCGGGCACGACAGCGACGCTCGGCCGGCTGGGCCGGGTGGACGCCATGGCCGGCGCCTTCATGGTCACCCTGGCCGCGGCGCTGGCCGTGTACTGGATGACCAAGCTGAAGCTGCCGGTGTCGACATCGCAGGCCATCATCGGCTCGCTCCTGGGCTGGAACCTGTTCGCCGGCGCCGCGACCGACCTGCATGCCCTGGCGCGCATCGTCCTCAGCTGGGGGGCGGCGATCGTTCTGGCGGCGGTGCTGTCGGCCGTCCTGTACGTGTTGTGCCGAGCCGTGCTGAGGCGGTCGCGGATCCACCTGCTGAGGCTGGACGCCTACACCCGCGCCGGCCTGGTCGCGGTCGGCGCCTTCGGCGCCTACAGCCTGGGAGCCAACAACATCGCCAACGTCATGGGCGTCTTTGTCCCGGTCTCCCCCTTCCATGACGTCCGGGTGGCCGGCCTGTTCACGCTGACCGGGACCCAGCAGCTCTTCCTCCTGGGCGGGCTGGCCGTCGCCGTCGGCGTGTTCTCCTACTCCCACAAGGTCATCCGGACGGTGGGCAACGACC
>DAHVOV010000265.1 GCA_027318645.1 Candidatus Aminicenantota bacterium | reverse complement strand
GTTCAGGAAGAGCTTGACGTAGCCCAGGTCGCCCATCTTGTAGAGCACGCGCAGGATGCGGCGCACCCGCTCCCGCGAGTCGCGCACGCGCAGCTGCAGCGCCGCCTCCTCGCGCTGCTTGCGCGCCACCTGCGCCTGGGCGTCGCCCAGCTGCAGGTCGGCCTTGTTCAACTCGATGACCATGGCCTCGGCCTGCAGTTCCAGGGTGTAGATGTCGTTCAGCAGCGAGGACTTGTCCTGCTTGCTGGCGGCCAGCCTGGCCTGCACCTCCTCGATCTGCCTCTGGATCTCGCGCAGCTTGTCCTGGCTGGAGGCGAAAAGCAGCAGCAGGGCGGCGGCCGGGACCAGGAGCTTGCTGCGTCGGCTCATCGCTCGCGGAGGACGTAGACCAGGCCGCCGATGGCCCCCAGCGCGGCATTGAACGCCAGGTCGACGGCCGAGAAGGCGATGGCGAACTCGGCCGGGTAGCCGTACTGGACGAACAGCTGCACCAGGAACAGGTCGCGCACCCCCAGGCCGTTGATGGAGATCGGCAGCGAGAGGACGAACAGCATGATGGGGATGGAGAAGAAGTAGTCGAGCAGCGAGATGCGCACCAGGCCCAGCGCCCGGCCGATGACGAAGTAGTGCAGCACGACGTTGCACTGCAGCAGGACCGCCCAGAACAGGACCCGCCGCGAGAGGCCGGGGTCGCCAAGGAAGTCCAGGATGACGCCGTGGAAGGCGTCCAGGTGCTCGAGCAACCGGCGCAGCCAGGGCCGGCGGCAGGGGCGGGCCGCCAGCCAGCCGCGCGGCAGCCGCTTCCAGGCGAAGGCCAGCAGGGCGATGCCGACGACTCCGGCCAGCAGCGAGACATAGAGCATGGGCATGCGGCGGACGAAGCCGAGCCGCAGCAGCGACGCCAGCACGGCGAAGGCCAGCAGCGCCACGATGCCGCTCATGCGCTCGTAGACCACCACCGCCAGCGAGCCGGTCATCCCCGAGCCGATGCGCCGCGTGTCGCTGACGCGGACGACGTCGCCTCCGAAGCGGGTGGGCAGGAAGAGGTTGAAGAAGGAGCCGACCAGCAGCGAGCCGGCTAGCCGCAGCAGGCCGAAGCCGGCCCCCTGGCGGTCGAGGATCAGCTTCCAGCGGATGGCCGAGAACAGCAGCCCGAAGGCGTGCAGGGCGAAGGCCAGCAGCAGCAGGCCCAGCGAGGCGCGCCCCAGCACGGCGACGATCTCCCGCGGCCGGGCGATCACCAGCGCCAGGTAGAGCAGCAGCCCCAGCCCGAGGGCGAGGCGGAGCAGGAAAAAGGCGCCGCGCCGCGTCACGGCTTGCCCTCCTCGCGGGGGTGGCAGCGACGGTAGGTCTGCAGCAGGTCGGAGAGGTCGAGGCGGGTGTACTTCTCGGTGGTGGCCAGGCTGGAGTGGCCCAGCAGCTCCTGGATGGCGCGCAGGTTGGCGCCGCGGCGCAGCAGGTGGGTGGCGAACGAGTGGCGCAGCAGGTGCGGGTGGACGCCGGACGGCGTGCGGGTCAGGCCGCGCCAGGCCGCCTTCAGGATGCGCTCCACCGAGCGCGGCGTGAGCGGCCCGCCGCGGCGGTTGACGAAGACGCGGTCGCCGCCGTCGGGGAACTCGGCGTCCAGCCGGAGCAGGTAGCGCCCCAGCACCGCGGCCGCCTCCTCGTGGAAGGGGACGATGCGCTCCTTGCGCCCCTTGCCCAGGACGCGCGCCAGCCGCTCGCGCAGCAGCAGGTCGCCCCGGCGCAGGCCGGTCAGCTCCGATACGCGCAATCCGGTGGCGTAGAGGAGCTCGAACAGCGCCTTGTTGCGCAGCTTCAGGAAGCCGTCCTCGGGCAGCGCGTCGAGGAAGGCGTTCAGCTCCTCCTCGCCGAGCACGCGCGGCAGGCGCTTCTCCTGCTTGGGCGCTCCCAGGCCGTCGAAGGGGTTGGCCGCGAGCGCGCCGCTGCGCACCAGGAAGCCGTAGAACGAGCGCACGGCGTAGACCTTGCGCGCCACCGTGGCCCGGTTGCGGCTGCCGGCGAAGACGTGGGCGATCCAGCCGCGGGCGCCGGCGCGGTCCGGCTCCAGCCCGCGGGCGGCGAAGTAGTCCAGGAAGCGGCGGATGTCGCCGGCGTAGGCGCGCACGGTGTGCGGGGAGAACTTCTTGATGTCGCGCAGCCAGGCGACGTACTGGCTCAGATGCCGACTTTCGCGATCCATCGTTCCAGGGCCTCCCCGGCCCGCTCGGCCTTGAGCTCCTTCTTGCGCTTCTTGTCGCGGGGCTCGTCGCCGCGGTCGGGAAGAAGCCCGAAGCTGAACTTGCTGGGGCGGAAGTCGCGCCAGCCGGCGCCGGAGATGGCGGCCAGCAGCGCGCCCAGCGCCGTTTCCGCAGGCAGCTCGGTCTTCTCCCGCCCCTGGGCGTCCCAGGCGGCGAACAGGCCGCAGGCCAGCCCCGAGGCGACCGACTCGACGTAGCCCTCGACGCCCGAGATCTGGCCGGCGAAGTAGACGCGGCCGTCCTGGCGGCAGCGCGAGAAGCGGTCGAGGATCAGCGGCGCGTTGACGTAGGTGTTGCGGTGCATGCGCCCGAAGCGCTCGAACTCGGCGTTCTCCAGCCCGGGCAGGGCGCGGAAGATGCGCCGCTGCTCGCCGTGCTTCAGGCGCGTCTGGAAACCGACCAGCTGGTAGAACTTCCCCTGCAGGTCGTCCTGGCGCAGCTGCACCACGGCGAAGGGCCGGGCGCCGCTGCGCGGGTCGGCCAGGCCCACCGGCTTCAGCGGCCCGTAGGCCAGCGACTGCGGCCCGGAGCGGGCGATCTCCTCCAGCGGCAGGCAGGCGTCGAAGAAGAGGCGCTTCTCGAACTCGTGCACCTCGGCGGTCTCGGCCGCGGCCAGCGCCGCGGAGAAGGCCTCGTACTGGGCCCGGTCGAGGGGGATGTTCCAGAAGTCGGCCGCGCCCTTGCCGTAGCGCGAGGCGGCGAAAAGCCGGCTGAAGTCGATGCTCTCGGCGCGCAGCAGCGGGCAGGTGGCGTCGTTGAAATAGAGGTTCTTGCGCTGGGTCAGCCCGGTAAGGGACTGGGCCAGGGCCGGGCTGGTGAGCGGCCCGCTGGCGACGATCAGCGGCCCGTCGCCGGCTGGGAGCTCGCGCACCTCGCCGCGGACCAGGCGCACGCCGGTCCGGGATTCCAGCTCGGCGGTCAACCCGGCGGCCAGGTGCTGGCGGTCGACGGCCAGGCTGCCGCCGGCCGGCACGCGCGCCCCGTCGGCGTGGCGCAGGAACAGGGAGCCCAGGCGGCGCAGCTCGCGCTTCAGCAGCCCCGATGCCGAGGTGACCTCCTCCGCGCCCAGCGAGTTGGAGCAGACCATCTCGGCGAGCAGCCCGCCCTGGTGGGCCTCGGTCATCACCTGCGGCCGCATCTCGAGCAGGTCGACGCCGACGCCCAGGCGCGTGGCCTGCCAGGCGGCCTCGGCGCCGGCCAGCCCGCCGCCGACGATCGTGACCCGGGGGCTCACCCTTTTTGGATGTAGCGGCACTCGGGGTAGCCCGAGCAGCCGACGAAGTAGCGCCGCGTCTTGCGCGAGAACCTCTTGGTCAGGGGCTTGCCGCACTGCGGGCAGGGGCCCAGCTCCTCGGCGCCGTTCTCGATGTGGGTGCAGGCGGGGTAGCCGGAGCAGCCGACGAAGTACTGGCGGGTCTTGGGCGAGTAGCGCCGCACCAGGGGCTTGCCGCAGGCGGGGCACGGCTTGTCCATGATCTCGTCCTTGCCGACCCGCTCGTTGTTCGCCGTCGCCTTCTCGGTGTAGCGGCAGCGCGGATAGTTGGCGCAGCCCACGAACCAGCCGCGCGTGCGCAGCGAGTATTTCTTCACCAGGTCGCCGCCGCACTCGGGGCACTTGCCGCCGGTGAGCAGCTCCACCTTCTTGCCGTCCTTGACCTTCTCCAGGTCCTGGGCCAGCTTCTGGTAGAAGCGGTCGATGCCGGTCACCCAGTCGAGCCTCCCCTCGGCGACCTGATCGAGCTCCTTCTCCAGCTCGGCGGTGAAGTTGTAGTTCATGATGTCGCGGAAGTTCTCCTCCAGGTAGTCGACCACGCGCATGCCCAGGTCGGTGGGGACGAACTTCTTCTCCTCGCTGACGACGTACTCGCGCTTGTTGAGCGTGTCGATGATCTTGGCGTAGGTCGAGGGGCGGCCGATGCCCTTCTCCTCGAGCACCTTGACCAGCGAGGCCTCGGTATAGCGCGGCGGCGGCTTGGTGAAATTCTGCTTGTCATCGGTCTTCAGCAGCTGCAGGACCTCCTTCTCCTGCAGCGGCGGCAGGACCGTCTGCTCGCCGTCGCCCTTGAGCACGGCCAGGAAGCCCTTGAACTTCACCACCTCGCCCTTGGCGATGAAGAGGTAGTCGCCGTTGCCGACGTCGAACTGCGTCTCCTCGATCTCGGCATCGGCCATCTGCGAGGCGAGGAAGCGCTCCCAGATGAGCTGGTAGATCTTGAGCTGGCCGGGATTGAGGTCGCCCTTGATCTCGTCGGGGGCATGGAAGGGGAAGGTGGGGCGGATGCACTCGTGGGCGTCCTGGATCTTGGACTTGCGCTTGAAGACGTTGGGCGTGGCCGGGCAGTACTCCCTGCCCAGCGCGGCGGCGATGGCCTCCCGGGCCTGGTCGCGCGCCTGGTCGGAGACGCGGAAGGAGTCGGTGCGCATGTAGGTGATCAACCCGGTGGGCTCGGCGCCGCGGATGGGCAGGCCCTCGTACAGCTGCTGCGCCAGCTGCATGGTCTTCTTCACCGGGAACTTGAAGCGGCGGAACGCCTCCTGCTGCAGGGTGGAGGTGATCAGCGGCGGCGGCGCCTTGCGCTTGCGCGCCTTGCGCTGGACGCGCTCCAGGACGTAGTCGTGACCCTGCAGCTCGGCCAGGACGGCGGCGCAGCGCTCGCGGTCGGGGATGGCCAGCGCCTTGCCCCGGTGCTTCTCCAGCTTGGCGGTGAAGGGGGGCTTGCGCGAGCCCAGCAGCTCCACGGCGACGGTCCAGTACTCCTCGGAGACGAAGGCGCGGATCTCCCGCTCCCGCTCCACGATCAGCTTCAGGGCGATCGACTGCACGCGGCCGGCCGAGAGCGGCCCGCCGATCTTGCGCTGCAGCACCGGGCTGATCTTGTAGCCGGCCAGGCGGTCGAGCAGGCGGCGCATCTGCTGCGAGTCGACCTTGTGGCCGTCGATCGCCTGCGGGTGCTGGACCGCCTCCAGCACCGAGGAGCGGGTGATCTCGTTGAACAGCACGCGCAGGATGCGCGGGTTGTCCCCCTGCAGGATCTGCTGCAGGTGGAAGGCGATGGCCTCGCCCTCGCGGTCGGGGTCGGAGGCGAGCAGGATGCGCTCGGCGGAGCGCGCCTGCTTGCGCAGCTCCTTGATCAGCGGCGCCTTGCCCGGCAGGTTCTCGTAGCAGGGGCGGTAGCGGTTCTTCAGGTCGATGCCCAGCACCGCCGCCGGCAGGTCGCGGACGTGCCCCATGGACGAGCTGATCACGAAATCGTCGCCGAGGTACTTGGAGATCGTGTGCGACTTGGCGGGCGATTCGACGATGACCAGCGTCTTCTTAGCCATGATGCGTCCTTCGGTAGCCGCCCGCCTCCTCGACGACCAGGTTCTTCAGCACCAGGCCCATCAGCAGCGAGAGGGTCTCGGCGGTCGACAGTTCGAGCTTTTCCACCAGAAAATCGATCTCTTTTACCTCATTTTCGCCGCACAAGTCAAGCAGCTTCCTCTCCTTGGGGCTCAGGACGGCCTCGGCCCGCTCGCCGGCCGGCGCGGCCAGGCCGAACTCCTCCAGGATGTCGACGGCGGCGGTGATCGGCTTGGCCCCCTGCTGCAGCAGCCAGTTCGTCCCCTGGCTGAGCAGCGAGTCGATGTTGCCGGGGATGGCCAGCACCTCGCGGTCCTGGTCCAGCGCCAGGCGGGCGGTGATCAGCGAGCCGCTGCGCAGCGCCGCCTCCACCACCAGCACCGCCCGCGAGACGCCCGAGATGACGCGGTTGCGCACCGGGAACAGGAAGGGCCGCGGCTCCACGTCCAGGGGGAACTCGCTGATGACCGCGCCGCGCTCGACGATGCGCCCGATCAGGGCGGCGTTGCCCGGCGGGCTCAGGTGCAGCAGGCCGCCCGGGTTCACGCCGATGGTGCCGCCGTTCTCGCGCAGGGCCAGGCGGTGGGCCATGGAGTCGATGCCGTAGGCCATGCCCGAGACGACGACCAGGCCGGCCCGGCAGCAGTCGGGCAGGACGCGGTTGAGCGCCGCCTGGCCGTAGGCGCCGCCGCGGCGCGAGCCCACCACGGCCAGCGTCTCGCGGGTGAGCAGCCGGCGGTCGCCCTTGACGTAGATCAGGTCGGGCGGGTCGTAGATGCGGTCCAGGAGCGGCGGGTAGTCGGGCTCGCCGCGGAAGACGATCCCGATGCCGTTGCGCTCCAGGCGGGCGATCTCGCGCTCGGCCGCGGCCCAGTCGCGCTCGCGCACCGCCTTGACCTCCTCGGGGAAGAGGCCGCTGGCCTCGAGCTCGCGCGGCTGCAGGCGGAAGAAGTCGGCGATCTTGACCCGGTTGCGCAGCACGTGCTGCCGCGCCCGCGGGTTCTGGAAGGTCAGGAGGTGAAAGGAGATCCTTCTAAGCTGCTCCTCACCGAAATCAGCCATTGCCCTCGAATTTTTTCTTCAGGCTCTCGGAGGGGATGAACTTCACGATCTTGGTGGGCGGGATGATCATCGGCTCGCGGTTGATGGGGTTGATGACCCGCTTCTTGTTCTTTTTCTTGATGATCAGCGTGCCGAACTTGGAGAGGACGAGCTTGCGCCCCTTGCCGAGATTGTCCAGGGCGACCTCGATGAACAGGTCGATGAAGTTGTAGGCTTCGTACTTCTTTATGGAGATCCTCTTGGCGATGTCCTCGGCCAGGTACTTTTTGTTCATGCTGACCTCCTGCTGGATGGAATTGTGGCATGTGGAAAATAAAAAGTCAAGCATTATGGAGCATCTTAATCGTTTTTCCCCAAGCCGGCGCCCCGGCCGTTGACTTTTTCCACCACCGTGCTAGTATGCGGACGGCCGAACGCCGAAAACCGGCGGACCGCGCCGCCATCGATGTCGAAAAAGCCCGATAACAATATGTATTTTATATCATATCCCCGTATGAGAGGACAACGATGAAAGAGAAAGTGCTTTTCCTGGCCGTTGCCGACAACGAACCCGACGAACAGGTGGCGCGCCGGCTGGAGGCCCTGCTCCGCCGCCACGACGTTTTTTCCTTCATCCAGGCCCGGGACCTGGTGGCGCTCAAGACCCACTTCGGCGAGGAGAAGGGGAACGGGTTCGTCCGCCCCGTTTTCCTCAGGATGATGGGCGACCTGGCGCGCGAGCGGCAGGCCCTGCCCTTCCTGACCGAGACCTCCACCCTGTACAGCGGCATGCGCCACCAGGCCGTCAGCCACATCGAGCTCGCCCAGCGCCACGGCTTCGGCTTCGAGAACACCGGCATGCCCATCATCATGGCCGACGGGCTGACCGGCGACGAGGAGCTGGAGGTCCCCATCCCGGGCCGGATCTACCGCAAGGTCAGGATCGCCTCGCAGATCGTCAAGGCCCAGGCCCTGGTCATGGTCTCCCACTTCACCGGCCACCTGGCCTCGGGCTTCGGCGCGGCCCTGAAGAACATGGGCATGGGCTGCGCCAGCCGCCGCGGCAAGCTCGAGCAGCACTCGACCGCCAAGCCCTCGGTGAAGGGCAAGAAGTGCACCGGCTGCAGCGCCTGCGTCCGCTGGTGCCCGGCGCAGGCCATCACCGTCACCGACGGCGTCGCCCGCATCGACAAGAAGTCCTGCATCGGCTGCGCCGAGTGCCTCACCGTCTGCCGCTTCGACGCCATCGGCTACAACTGGTCGGCGACCTACGAGCAGCTGCAGCGCAAGATCGTCGAGCACGCCTGGGGCGTGGCCGAGGCCCAGAAGGGCAAGGCCGCCTACGTCAACTTCCTCACCCGCATCAGCAAGGACTGCGACTGCATGGGCGGCTACCAGAAGATCGTCCCCGACATCGGCGTGCTCGTCGCCGCCGACCCGGTGGCCATCGACGCCGCCTCGCTCGACCTGGTCGAGGAGCGGGCCGGCCGGCCGCTCACCGCCCTGGCCTACGACATCCCCCACCGCGTGCAGATCGACTACGCCCGCGAGCTCGGCTTCGGCCGTCCCGACTACGAGATCGTGAGCGCGGGCTGATTTTGCGCTCCCCGCCGGCGGGGAGTTGAAAAAAGCCTTGCGCTATGCTATAGAGTAATTTCGAGGCCGCACAAGGAGAACAACATGAAGATAGAAAAAAGGAAGAGCGGGAACGTCACCATCCTTGACCTCAAGGGCAAGATCCTCTTCGGCGACGGCATCGAGGAGCTGCGGCAGTCGATCAACCAGGCCATCAAGGCCAGCGAGAAGCAGCTGGTGCTGAACTTCGCCGAGGTGCCCTACCTCGACTCGACCGGCCTGGGCGAGGTCGTCCGCTCCTACACCACCCTGAAGAAGGAAGGCGGCGCGGTCAAGATCGCCAACCTGACCAACAAGGTCAAGGACCTGATGATGGTCACCAAGCTGATCACCGTCTTCGAGACCTTCGAAAACGAGAACGACGCGGTCAAGAGCTTCAAGTAAAACCTGCCCGGACAGAACGGCCGCTCGTACCGGCGCTGGGAAGCGGTGACCCCCGCGGGGGCGGCGCTTCCCGGTTCGGCCGCGGGACGCCAGTCCGGGCGCGCGGGCTCTCCCGGGCCCGCCGCGCCCTGCGGCCC
>DAHVOV010000190.1 GCA_027318645.1 Candidatus Aminicenantota bacterium | reverse complement strand
GTTTTCTTAGAGATTTCCCTTCATGAAAAGACGAGGGGAAGCGGTGCGAATTGCGGGCTTGAAGGAGCGGGCCCTCCGGGGCTGAGGTTTATACCAGATTCCGGGGCTTGCCGTGATCAGCGAGAACATCTCCTGTCATTGGTGCACCCGGCAGGGCTCGAACCTGCAGCCTGCTGCTTAGAAGGCAGCTGCTCTATCCGTTGAGCTACGGGTGCCCGCTTGAGAATCGGGGCGAGTAGATTTGAACTACCGACCTCCTGCTCCCAAGGCAGGCGCGCTGACCAGGCTGCGCTACGCCCCGCACGCCACGGTCTCTACAGCTCGGAAATGTCTCTCCGCATCCGCTTGCGCATGCGCTTCTTGGCCTGGGCGGCCTTCAGGCGCTTGCGCTCGCCGGGTTTCAAGTAGACGCTGTGCTTCTTGATCTCCTTGATGATCGCTTCCATCTGCACTTTGCGCTTGAACCGGCGCAGGGCGCTTTCAAAGGATTCACCCTGTTGAAGCTCTACAAAAGCCACTTTCGATCACACTCCTTTTCATGAAAATCGAACCGGTGAGCTCAGAATATACCCCATTTAAAATGAATAGTCAAGGGCGCAGGCCGCGGCGGGCCGTTGACTTCGGCGCCCAGGAGGCCTACCATCGACGGAAGGGCCCCGCCCATTCTTTTCCGGCCAAGGGGGTGGAAATGAAAAAGACCGTCCTGATCGTGCTGCTGGTCCTGCTCGGGCTGTGCCTGGCCTACGTCGCCTTCAATCGCATCGATGCCAAGGCCGACCCGGGCCTCTATACCGCCGGAGACCTGCTGCCGGACGACTTCAGCTACGAGAACGGCTTCTACCGGCTGTGGACCCTGGGACTCGACGACGCGGTGGATGTCGAGACCCCCGAGGCCGAGGAAACATACCGCCGTCTCTTCGATCCGCGCTCCGGCAACGAAAAGGAGCTCGCCGCCTTCGACTCGGCCAAGTATAAAAAAGACACGAGCATCATTGCCCGGCTGGGCGGGGAACTCCACCTCGAGCTCAAGAAGATCAGCGATATCGGCAATGCGCCGCCCCTGCCGCTGGAACGACTGCTGGCAAAAAAGGAGGCCTTCCTCCGTTTCCGCGGGAAGGAGGCGGTCCTGCTGCGGCGCTACGAGGGGCTGCTGGCCAGCCGCTCATTCCAGGATTTCACCCGGCCGCGGGCCGAGAGCCCCATCCCGAACCTGCTCACCTGGCTGAAGCTGGCCCAGGTCCACGTCATGCTGGCCGTCATCGACGCGGCGGACGGCAAGTGGCCGGAGGCGGCCGACGCCCTGCTCCGGCAGGCGGATTTCGCCAGGAGGGCGGTCGCCGGCAGCCGCCTGCTCATCACCAACCTGATCGGCAAGGCCGTCCTGGTCCAATCGCTCCAGGGGCTGGCCTATCTCATGAACCAGCCGGAGTGCCCGGCCGGGGTGTTCTCCCGGGTGCTGGCGGCGCTGCCGCCGATCCGCACCGAGGAGTACGGCTCGCGCCAGGCCTTCATCGGCGAGTTCATGTTCCTGCGGAGTTCCATCGAGATGATCTCTCCCCGGGGGAAGCGTTTCGGCTTGGGCTGGGCGAAAGAGCTTGCCGCGACGCTGTTGCTGCAGAAGAACAGGACCTTGAACGGGGATTTCCGAAGGCTGCAGGCGCTCATCCGCATGGAGGCCGATCCGCTGCAGGGCGATCCGGCCGGGATCCTAGCTCCGAAGAATTGGCGGCAGGGCGCGTTCTGGTGGCTGCGCAACCCGGTCGGCAAGACGTTGCTGGACATCATGCTCCCCAACCTGGGCGCAGTGGCCTTCAAGTCGCTGCGGGCGAGGTCCATCTACGACATGACGCGCATCTCGGCCGGACTGCACCTGCGCTTCGACCCGTCCCGGTCGATCCAGCAGAACCTGGACGCCCTGGAGTCGTACCGGCGGATAACCGATCCCTGCTCCGGCAGGCCCTATATCTGGAACGGGGAAAAGCAGGTCCTGTATGGCGTCGGACCGGACCGCGTCGACAACGGCGGCACGTACAACCCGCAGACCATTCGCACTGACGTCGTCCTGCCCGTCGCCCTCCATGTGCGTGCTGAAAAATAGTCTGAGCGCAGACTCCAGGGAAGAGAGAGGGAAAGCAGAGGGAAAGGCAGAGAGAAGATAGAGTGGGAAGGATTTTCTGAAATGGCTTTTCCCACTCTGCCTTCCCTCCTTCTTCCCTTGCTCTTCCCTTTCTCTTCCCTGAGGTCGCCATTCGCCTGTCTTCATGTTTCGGAGCGGTTGCCAGGAGCAGGGAATGCGGGTAGAATGGGCGCATGCCGATGAAGATCGTCTTTCCCGTCGCCGGCGTGGGCACCCGCTTCCTCCCTGCCACCAAGGAGGTGCCCAAGGAGATCCTGCCGGTCATCGACCGGCCGCTGATCCAGTACGCCGTCGAGGAGGCGGTGGCCAGCGGCCTCTCCGACTTCGTCTTCATCACCGCGCCGGGAAAGGAGGCGCTGGAGCGTTACTTCGCCCCCAACCGGCCGCTCGACGCGTTCCTGCGCCGCCAGGGCAAGGAGAAGCTGCTGGACGACGTCCGGCGCTTCTACCGCAAGCGCTTCGCCTACATCCGCCAGGAGCAGGCGCTGGGCTTCGGCCACGCCATCGCGCTGGCCGAGAAGGCCGTTGGCGGCCGCCCCTTCGCCATCGCCCTGCCCGACGACCTGATCCTCGCCGACAAGCCGGTCCTGGCGCAGATGCTCGCCGTGCACCGCAAGTACAAGGCGCCGGTGCTGGCCTTCATGAAGGTGCCCCGCGCCGAGGCGCCGCGCTACGGCATCGGCGCCGGCCCCTTCCTGGAGGAGCGCGTCTTTTCCCTGGAGAAGCTGGTGGAGAAGCCGGCGCCGGGGAAGGCGCCCTCCAACTTCGCGGTCATCGGCCGCTACATCATGACCCCCGACATCTTCCCGCTGCTGCAGCGGGCGCGCCGCGGCGCGGGCGGCGAGATCCAGCTGACCGACGCCGTCGTCGAGCTGATGAAGCGCCGCCGCGTGCTGGGCTACTTCTTCGAGGGACGGCGCTTCGACGCCGGGACGACCCTGGGCTACGTCGAGACGCTGCTGCACGTCGCCCTGCTGCGCCGGGACACGCGCGATTTCACCCGCCGGCTCCTGCGCTCCCTGGCCCGCGATGAGAAGCCATGAGGCCTTCTCCACCACCGCCGACAGCGGCTTCCGCTTCCGCGGCCGCGGCTACGCGGAGCTGTACGCCAGCGCCCTGCGCGGGCTGAACGCCATGCTCTTCGGCCGCGGCGGCCGGCCCGCCGGCGGCGGCGGCTCGCTCCGCTACCGCTTCCGCGGCGACGGCCCGGAGAACGTGCTGGTCAATTTCCTCTCCGAGGCCCTGTTCCAGGCCGGTATCCGCGGCTGCCGCGTGGGCGCCCGCGTCCGCCGCGCCGGCCGCGATTTCCTCGAGGCGGACCTCCTGTTCAGCCGCCGCGGCAGCGTTCCCCGGGTCGAGGTCAAGGCCGTCACCTATCACGGCCTGCGCGTGAGCCGGAAGAACGGCGTGCTGAGCGCCGCCGTGGTCGTTGACGTATGAGCCGCGAGGCGAGGGACTTCGAGGAGGTCGCCCCCTGCCGCTGGCGGCTGGCGCGGACGGCCGAGCGCGGCATGACCGCCGACGCCGAGGTCTTCGCCACCCGCGAGATCCTGGAGCAGGCGCTCGCGGACGCCGCCGTCGAGCAGGTGGTCAACGTGGCCTGCCTGCCGGGCCTGGTCGGCCGCTCGCTGGCCATGCCCGACATCCACTACGGCTACGGCTTCTGCATCGGCGGCGTGGCCGCCTTCCCCGCCGACGGCGGCATCGTCCTGCCGGGCGGGGTGGGCTACGACATCAACTGCGGCGTGCGCCTGCTGGCCAGCGCCGTGCCCGCCAGCGAGTTCGCCGCCGTCGCCGACGTTGTCGGCCATGCCCTGCTGGCGCGCGTGCCCACCGGCCTGGCGCCGCGCGGCCTGCGGCCGCTGAACAAGAAGGAGTTCCTGCGCGTCGTCCAGGGCGGCGCCGGCGAGGCGGTGCGCCGCTTCGGCGGCGGCGACGCCGCCGACCTCGATCTCATCGAGTCGGGCGGCTGCCTGCCCTTCGACTTCCCCGGCGCCCTGGGGCCCCGCGCCTGCGAGCGCGGCGCGCACCAGCTGGGCTCGCTGGGCTCGGGCAACCACTTCATCGAGGTGCAGGCGGTGGAGGAGGTCTATGACCCCCAGGCGGCCGGCGTGTTCGGCCTGGAGGCCGGCCGCCTGGCCGTCATGATCCACACCGGCTCGCGCGGCTTCGGCCACCAGGTGGCCACGGACTACATCGAGACCTTCCGCCGGCGCAACCTGGCGCGGCTCAAGCTGCGCGACCCGCAGCTGGTGCACGCCGCCGTCGGCTCGGCCGAGGGCCGCAACTACCTGCAGGCGCTCAACGCCGCCAGCAACTACGCCTGGGCCAACCGCCAGCTTCTCCAGGAGGAGGTGATCACCGTCCTGGAGGAGGCGCTGGGCATGGGCCGCGGGCAACTGGGGCTGCGGCTGGTCTACGACCAGGCGCACAACATCGCCAAGTTCGAGCGCCACGAGGTCGGCGGCCGCGCCCTCGACCTGCTGGTCCACCGCAAGGGAGCCACCCGCGCCTTCGCCCCCGGCCATCCCGACCTCCCCGCGCGCTATCGCGCGTCGGGCCAGCCGGTGATCCTGCCGGGCAGCATGGGCAGCTGCTCCTACGTGCTGCGCGGCACCGCCGGCGGCGAGGACGTCTCCTTCTCCTCGTCCGCGCACGGCGCCGGCCGCCGCCTCAGCCGCCACCAGGCGGTCAAGCTCGCCGCCGGCGAGGAC
>DAHVOV010000255.1 GCA_027318645.1 Candidatus Aminicenantota bacterium | reverse complement strand
CTGATCCACTGCTACGGCATGGTGGGCGCCGGCCGCGGCGACACGGCCGACAGCGGCGGCGGCGCCGAGGACTACGTGGTGATCGGCCACGCCCCGCGCCACCTGGACCGCAACTGCACGCTCTTCGGCCGCGTGGTCCTGGGCATCGAGCATTTGTCCTCGCTGCCGCGCGCCTCGGGCCCCATGGGCTTCATCGAAAAGCCGGAGCAGCTGATCTCCATCCGCGCCGTGCGCGTGGCCGCCGACGTGCCGCCGGCGGAACGGACCGAGCTCGAGGTCCTGCGCACCGACAGCGAGACCTTCCGCCGCCTGGTGCAGGCGCGCCGCGAGCGCAACGAGGCCTGGTTCCTGAACAAGCCCGGCCGCGTCGAGGTCTGCAACGTGCCGGTGCCGGTGAGAGAAAGGAAAAATCAGATCTGTCCAAAATAATTTTCAGAAGCTAGTAGGACTGAAGCACCAATTTCCAAGCACCAAATTCCAAATAAGCACCAAGCACCAATGTCCAAATGACCAAAACGAAGGGTAAACGCACTCGTTTATGGAATTAATGCGATAATTTCCGGTCGTGGCAGCGGATCGATTGAGTGCCTTCGTTTGGGTCATTGGAATTTGGAACTTGGAATTTGTTTGGGATTTGGTGCTTGGTGCTTGTAATTTTAGTCTTACGAGAGCCCAACCTTCTTTGAAAACCCAAATTACCTAGTCCCAAAACCCTTTATAGTACTTGCAGTCCGTTCAAAATGCGATTTATTTTGGACAGCAATGAGAAAAAATAAGCCCTCGTTCCATCGGGGTGCCCGATCTTTTCGCCTGGGCGCCCGTATCATCCTGTACGGAACCTGCGAGGAAAACCTGATATGAAACGCTTTGAAAAACAATTCGCCGCCAACCGCGACGGCTGGAATCTGCGCACCCCGGTCCACCTGCGCTCGGGCTTCTACGAGATCGAGGAGTTCGCCAGGGGGGCCACGTCGCTGCGCTGCGTCGAGCTTGCAGAGCTGGGCGACGTCGCGGGAAAGAGGCTCCTGCACCTGATGTGCCACTTCGGCCAGGACACCCTCTCACTGGCGCGCATGGGAGCTCAGGCGACCGGGATCGATTTCTCGGAAGCGGCGATCGAGGCGGCGCGCGGCTTGTCCCGCCGCATCGGCGTCCCCGCCGAGTTCATCTGCGGCAATGTCTATGATACGCGGAAGATCATCAAGGGCACGTTCGACATCGTCTACACCTCCTACGGCGTCGTCGGCTGGCTGCCCGACCTGAAGGAGTGGGGCCGGATCATCGCCGCGGCGCTGCGGCCCGGAGGCGTCTTCTACATCGCCGAGTTCCATCCCTTCGTCTGGACGCTGGACGGGAAGTTCGAGAAATTCCAGTACAGCTATTTCCACAGCGACACGCCCCTGGAGTTCGACATGCAGGGGACGTACGCCGACCGGGGCGCCGACATCCGCTACAAGGACTTCAACTGGATCCACTCGCTGGGCGACGTGGTGAACGCCCTTATTGCCAACGGCCTGGAGATCGAGTTCCTGCACGAGTTCCCCTTCACCGTGTACGACTGTTTCCCCAACCTGGAGAGCATCGGCGACCACCAGTGGCAATTCAGGCACCTGCAGGGCACGATCCCCTACCTGTTCTCGATCCGGGCCCGGAAAAAGTGAGGCGGGGCGTTGCCAGATCTGTCCAAAATAACATTAAAAAGCCGTAGGCGGCGGGTAGGACTAAAGCACCAATTTCCAAGCACCAAATTCCAAACAAGCACCAAGCACCAATGTTCCAATGACCAAAACAAAGAGCAAACACAATGGTAGATGAAATTACGGCACAGGAAGCGTACTCTATCCTGGGAAGGCATGATTTCGGCAGAATGCTTTGGTTTGGGTCATTGGAATTTGGAACTTGGAATTTGTTTGGGATTTGGTGCTTGGAGCTTGGTATTTTAGTCTTACGAGCACCAGACCGCGTTTGAAAAACCGGACTGAATGGCCTCGAAATCCTTTACGGATCAAGCTGCCTGTCCAAAAAGCAATTGATTTTCGACAGCAAGGGGGCGTTGAAGTCCCTTGGGGCGGCGCCTATAATCGGGAAGAGGGACGCGATCGTCCCGTCCGCATGGAGGAGAACAATGAAGCGTTGCGCATGGCTGCTGGCGTTGGCCGTCCTGGCGCTGGGCATCTCGCTGCCGGCACAGGCCGCCGCGGGAGGCGATGAGGTGAAAAAGGAAGAGGTTGTCAAAGTGAAGCTGCCCGAGCCGAAGCTCGACGGCGCGGTGTCGCTGGAAAAGGCGATCAAGAACCGGCGCTCGGCCCGCGATTACACGGGCGAGCCGATCACCCTGGCCCAGGCGGCGCAGCTCCTGTGGGCCGCCTACGGGATCACCGAACCCGTGCCCGACGGCCCCGCCTTCCTGCGCGGCGGGCTGCGCGCCGCGCCGTCGGCCGGCGCGCGCTACCCCTTCGAGGTCTACCTGGTCGCCGGCAAGGTGACCGGCCTGGCCGCCGGCGTCTACCGCTACGTCTCGGAGGAGCACGCCCTGGTCAAGGTCCTGGAGGGCGACGCCCGCGGCGCCCTGTGCGAGGCGGCCTACGGCCAGGAGTGGATCCGCGAAGCCCCGGCGTCGCTGTTCGTCTCCGCCATCTTCGAGCGGACGACGAAAAAATACGGCGAGCGCGGCAGCCAGCGCTACGTCTGGATGGATTCGGGCTACCTTGGCGAGAACGTCTACCTGCAGGCGGAGGCGCTGGGCTTCGGCTGCTGCGTCGCCGGCGCCTTCGACGACGGCGCGGTCAAGAAGGCCATGAACCTGCCCGCCAGCGAGGAGCCGGTCTGCATCCTGGCCGCGGGCAAGAAGAAATAGGGAACGGTCGAGCGGCGGTTTCCCGCGCGGATGGGAAACGGGGTACCGTACAAGGAGTTTCCGACATGAAGAAGACCATTGCGTTGATCGTGCCGCTTGTCCTGGCGCTGGCCCTCGCCGCGCCGGCGGCCGGGCACAAGGCCCGGAAAAGGAACAAGGCCGCGGGAGGCGGGACGGCCGACGCCAAGCTCGCGCGCCTTGCCGTGGAGTGGAAGAACGCCTACAACGGCAAGGATGCGCGGAAGCTCGAGCCGCTTTACGCCGAAAACGCCGAATACATCTCCGCCCACGTAGACGGTTATCATGCCCGCGGGCGCGCCGCCGTCATCGCCAATTTCCAGCGCGGCATCGACGGCGGCGGCTCCATCACGGCGCTCGATGTCCTTTCGACCGTCCACACGCGCGAGATGGCCTCCATGGTCACCCGCTATGTGGCCGTCAATAGCGGCAGGAGGGTGGAGGGACGGAACTTGCTGGTCTTGAAAAAGGGGGACGCCGGCTGGCGGATCGTCACCCACATGACAGTGGTGAAGGAGTGAACCCGGGCAGGATGGCCGGCGGGAATTTCACCGTCAGCGAGTTCCCGCGCACGCGCCTGGCCACCTTCGACATCGGCGCGCTCAGCCGGAAAAAGCACTACGTGACCGCGCTGCTGGAGCTGGACGTCACGGAGGCGCGGCGAAAGCTCCGCGAAAGGAAAAGGGCCGGGGCGAAGGTCTCGTTCACCGGCTGGCTGCTGCAGACGATCGCCGGCACCGTCGCCCGGCATAGGGAGGCGGCGGCCTTCCGCGTCGGCCGGCGCAAGCTGATGGTCTTCGACGACGTCAACGTCTCGCTCATCGTGGAGAAGGAGGTCGACGGCCAACGGGTGCCCCTGCCGCTGCTGATCCGCAAGGCCGACGGCAGGACGGCCGAGGAGATCACCGCCGAGATCGACCGGGCCAAGGCCGGCCGGCTGGACGGCGAACAGATGGTGCTGGAGCGCGGCATGACCGCGGCCGAGAAGCTGTACTATTTCCTGCCCGGCGCGGTCCGGCGCCTCGCCTGGCGGCTGATGATGAAGCGGCCGCGCTTCCTTTTCGCCAAGATGGGCAATGTCGTGGTCACCGCCGTGGGCATGATGGGGCAGGTCAACGGCTGGTTCGTCCAGACCTCGGTCCACCCCCTGTCCTTCGGGATCGGCTCGATCGTGAAAAAGCCGGTCGCCAGGGGGGACGAGGTCGTGGTCGCCGAGATGCTGCACCTGAGCGTACTGGTCGACCACGACGCCGTCGACGGCGCGCCCATGGCGCGCTTCATCGCCGCCCTGACCGAGAGCATCGAGTCGGGCGCTGGATTGGATCCAGCCTGAAAAGCATGAATAAGGCGGGGGCCTGCCGCGGAGGGGGTTCGGCCTGGAGGAGAGGATGAATACCGAATCGATCGCGGGGACGGCCGCGGGAAGGGTGTGGATCCGTCTCGTGGCGCGGGCGATGGAGAGCCGCTTCCGTTACCGGTTTTTCGCTCCGGAGAAGATGCTGGCCGGCGTGGACGGGCTCCAGGGCAGCGTCGCGCTCGAACTGGGCTGCGGCACGGGGTTCTTTACGCTGCCGGCGGCGAGGATGATCGGCGACAAGGGAAGCCTGCTGGCGATGGACATCCTGCAGGAATCGGTCGAGCTGGTCGCAAAGAAGGTGGCGGCTGCCGGCCTGGAAAATGCCCGGGTGATGAAGGGGGATGCCCTCGCCACCGGGCTGGAGAACGGCGGGTTCACGCTGGTGCTGCTGTTCGGCGTCGTTCCCGCCCCCATGCTTCCCGTTTCCCGGCTGCTGCCCGAGCTGCATCGCGTGCTGAAGCCCGGCGGCATCCTGGCGGTCTGGCCGGCCGTTCCCGGCATCGCCCGCCCGATCCTCAGGTCGGGGCTTTTTGAGCGGACCGTGAAGCGCAACGGTGTCCTGAATTTCAAACGCCTCTGAGAATGAGGTAGAATCCCTCATGAAGACGGCATGGAGGAAGGCATGAGCGACAAGGTCCTGGTAACGTATGCCAGCAAGCACGGCATGACGGCGGAGATCGCCGAGAGGATCGGCAAGGTCATCCGCGAGCGGGGGTTCGACGTCGATGTCGCGTCGGCCGACAAGGCCGGCGACCCGGCCGGCTACCGGGCCGTGGTCCTGGGCAGCGGCGTCTATGCCGGCATGTGGCGGCGGCCGGCGGCCAGGTTCCTGAAGGCCAACGCGGCCGAGCTGGGCCGGCGGCCGACATGGCTCTTCTCCAGCGGGCCTACCGGCGACGGCGAGCTGAACACGCTGCTGCAGGGCTGGAAGTTCCCCAAGGGGCTGCAGTCCTTCGCCGACCAGGTCAAGCCGCGCGGCGTCATCGTCTTCCGCGGCGCCTTCGACGAAAAAAAGGCCAATTTCCTCGAGCGCTGGATCATCCAGAAGGTCAAGGCGCCGTTCGGCGACTTCCGCGACTGGCCGGCCATCGAGGCCTGGGCCCGCGACATCGCCGAGACCCTGAAGAAGGGCTAGCGGCCGGGCGGCCGCTCTCCCGGGAAGCCGTTTTCCTGAGATGGCGGGCCGCGAACTCGCATATGATACCCTTCGCGCGGCGAGGATCGCGCGGCAGAGGAGGCCCCATGCGCGTCAAGACGGTCCTGTTCATCGCCCTGTTCATCGCCGCCACGGCCGCGGCATTCCCCATCGAGGCCTTCAAGGTGACGGGGGTGTCGGCGTCGGTCTCGGAGCCCGAATACCGCGGCTTCTGCCCGCACAAATTCGTCTTCACCGGCCGCATCACCGTCAACCGCGAAGGGACGGTGCGCTATACCTGGCTGCGCAGCGACGACGCCCCGCGCAAGACCTATACCCTTGCCTTCGAAGCGGCGGGCACGAAGACGGTGACGCACGAATGGGAACTGGGCGGCGCCATGGGGACCTTGCGCGACCAATGGGCACGGATAGAGGTCCTGGCCCCGAATTCCCTTCTCTCCAACAAGGCCATGTTCGACCTGGAGTGCCTGCCGCAGATGCGCATGGAGCGCAAGGTATACAAGGTCTCGGGCCGGGCGATCGCCGGCGGCGAACACGTCGCCTGGCTCGAGGGGTTGCAGCTGAAGTTCAAGCTCGTCAGCGGTACGCGGACGGTCTCCAGCTGCACGGCCGCCTTCACGCGCGACGGCATCTGCCCCTACTCTCTCGTCGTCTTCAACGTGCCGGGCTCCTACCGGGTGGTGGTCGAGCCGGTCCATCCGACCGACGCCGACAAGTTCTACCTGTGCTTCAATTCCGTCGCCCCGGCGTTCATCATCGTCACGCTGACCGAGGAGGCGCCCGAGGCGGTCAACAAGAACTTCGACCTTGTCTGGAGCTGGCGCCACCTGGACATGGGCGAGGACCATTTCGACTCCCCCTGCTGGTAGGACAACCGGTCGGCCCGGCGCGCGCCCCTTGGCGATCTCCCCGCGAGGGGGTAGAATGGGGACTGCGGAGGGCTGCATGAAGGGTGAACCGATCAATCTCGCGGAAAAGCTGGCCGGATTCAGCGAGCACTGGTCGCCGCGGGTCGTGGCCGAGATGAACGACGTTCAGTTCAAGCTGGTGAAGCTGCAGGGCGAGTTCGTCTGGCACGACCACAAGGAGACCGACGAGGCGTTCATCGTGCTGCGCGGCGAGATGGAGGTCGGCTTCCGCGACCGCACGGCGCGGGTGGGAGCCGGGGAGATGCTGGTCGTGCCCCGGGGCGTGGAGCACGTCACTCGCGCCGCGGAGGAATGCCAGGCGCTGGTCATCGAGCCGCGCGGCGTGAAGAACACGGGCGACGCCGGCGGCAAGCTGACGGCGGCCAACGACCGATGGGTGTAGGCGGCATGCTGGAAAGAATGAACCTGCTCGGCGCGGTCGTGACGATCGCCTATTACGTCCTGGTCATCTCGGTCTTCGCCGCGCGGCTGCTGGGCCGGCCGCGCTGGGAGCACGGCCTGGGGTTCGCGGTCCTGCTGCTGGGGTTCCCGCTGGCGCTGCTGCTGGCCACGGCGCCCGGCCTGCGCCGACCCCCGCTCTATTGCGTGCAGGTCGGCCTGCTGCTCGCCTACCTGCTCGCCGAGGCGCTCCTGGACTACGTGTTCAAGGTCGATTTCCGCCACGTGCGCTGGATGACGGTCTCGTACGTCACGCTCTTTTTCGCCGCCTCGGGCGGGATGCTGGGCGTGGCGCCGCTCGCCGGCCGGCCGTGGGGGATCGCGGCCATCGTCCTGTTCCTGGCCATGGCCGCGCTGGCGTTTGTCCAGCGCGCGATCACCGGCATGTGACGCGCCGCCATGCCGGCATGAGCCGTTATTACCTGGTCTTCCTTTGCGTCCTCCTGCTCGCGCCCGTCGGCGACACCCTGCTGATCCGGCGCCTGCGGCGCGGAAGCCGGCCGGGGCGGGTGATCGAGCGTTGGTCGCTCCCCCTCCTGTGGCTGGGCCTCGGTGCCGGCATGGCGGCGGCGCTCTGGCTGAAGCGCTTCGCCGCCTTCCGCATCGGGGCGAAGCCCCCGGCGCTCGCTGCCGTTGCCGTCGCCTTCATGCTGTCCGGCATGGCGCTGCGCTGGGCGGCGATGCGGCGCCTGGGAAACCGCTTCAGCCCCCATGTCGAGGTCGGCGGGGGGCAGGCGCTCGTCACCGGCGGCGTGTTCCGCCTCATCCGTCACCCGGCCTATTCCGGCATCCTGCTCATCTTCTTCGGCGTCGGCCTGACCTATGCCAGCTGGCTGAGCCTGGCGGCCGTGGCCATCGCGGCGGCCGCCGGCGTGGCCAACCGGGTGCGGATCGAGGAGAAGGCGCTGCGGGAAGAGTTCGGCCCCGCCTATGAAGAATATGCCGGGCGCAGCCGGCGCTTCATCCCCTTCGTCCTGTGAAACGGGTGCCGGCGCCATGAAACCTTCGCCGCGGCAGGACAGTACCAGCCATTCTGAAATTCCGGGAGGTGCCATGCGCAAGATCGCGGATGCCCTGTTTTTGTTCCTCTTGGCCGTCCTGATCCCGGCCCAGGCGGAGGTCACGCCCGGTCCGCCGGACCCGCGCGTCGAGCTCGGGCTGGCCCAGGTCGGCGCCTGGCGGGAGAAGGCCGTCGACATCCACCCCGCCTTCGCGAAAAATTACCCCGTCGCCCTGGTCGCGGGCGGGCAATGGCGGGTGTTCGCGCCTGAAGGAGAGAAGGGCTGGGCGCTCGCCTTCCAGGGTCCGGCGAAGCAGGCCGTCCCCAAAGGGGTGCGCGCCGCCATGCCCCTGCCGTTCTGGGAGAACCGCATGGCCTGCGTGGTCAGCCCCGACGCCTTCGACTCGGCCGCGGAGATCGTTGTCGTGCTCCACGAGTTCGTCCACTGCTACGAGTGGGAGACGGTCGAGGCGAAGCTGAAGGAGGGGATGGAGGTCTGCCGCGAGGCCATGGCGCGGCAGGACTACATGTGGGAGCTGCAGCACCCCTTCCCCTACGGCAACGCCGAGGTCAGGCGGGTCTATTCCCTGTGGCAGAAGGAGCTGGCGCAGGGCCGTGACGCGCGCGCGGGCCATTGGCGCTCCATGCTGCGCAAGGGGCTGAACCGCCACGACTGGGAATACATGACCTGGCAGGAGTGGAAGGAGGGGCTGGCGCGCTACCTGGAGAACCAGGTGCGCCGGCGCTTCGGCCTGCCGCCCAAGCTTCCGGCGGCCGACGCCCCCTTCGACCGCGTCAGCTTCTACCGCGGCGGCGAGCTCTTCATCGCGCGCCTGGCCGCGAAGGAGCCGGGACTGGACAAGGACATCGAGCGGCTCTACCGCCGCATCCTCGCCTCGGGCGGCTGAGCAGGGAGGCGCATCATGGAGTTTTACGAAGCGGTGAGAAAAAGGAGGACGGTGCGGGAGTTCGCCGACAGGCCGGTGCCCGAGGCGGCGGTGCGCCGCGCCCTGGCCGCCGGGCTGGCGGCGCCGAGCAACGCCCACCTGAAGAGCTGGCAGTTCATCCTGCTCCGCGACCCGGAGAAGCGGGACCAGGCGGTCGTCGACCGGCTGAAGGCGCGCGACATGACCGACCCGGCGGCGATCGAGCGCTTCCTGCAGCGCTTCGACCAGGAGGAGCTGAAGAAGGTCTACCGCCGCTCGCTGCCACGCCAGCAGAGCATGATGCTGGAGGCGCCCGAGCTGCTGCTGGTCTGCTACCGGACGAAGCCGCTGGCCGACTGCCGCACCTGGTTCGAGCTGAACCCCCTGGCCTCGGCGTGGATGTGCATCGAGAACGTCATGCTGGCGCTGGCCGCCGAGGGGCTCTTCGGCTGCACCTACACCCCGTACGACGCCGGCGCGCTGAAGCGGTTCCTGGACGTCCCGGACGGCTACGAGGTCGCCGCCGTCATCCCCTTCGGCTATCCCAAGGAGCCGCCCGGCGAGGGGCAGGCCGAAGACCTCGACGCGCGGCTTCATGTCGACGGCTGGGGATGACCGGTTGCGGCCGGGCGGCTTTGATATTATAGTGGGCTCATGAAACGACCGCTCCCGCTGCTTCGCCGCGCCGGCCTTCTCCCTTCCGCCATCCTCCTCTGCCTCGGCTCGCCGGCGCTCTTCTGCCAGGAGCAGGCGCCGCAGACCGAGGTCTGGCCCAGCCAGAGAAGCGGCCAGTGGGTGTGGGTCGCGCCCAGGACCGACCTCTCGGCCGCCGATGTCGAGGCCGCGTTCGCGCGGATGATCGGCGAGGCCACGGCCTACGTCGAGTCGCGCACCGGCGGCGTCGTGTTCTTCCCCAAAAAGTTCCGCCTGATCGAGGGCAGCGCCAAGAAAAGGAAGCTGTACAAGGAGCGGCCCGAAAAGGCCGACAGCCTGCGCTTCACCTGCGAATGGCAGAGCGGCTACCTGAACCAGGACCGCGGCCAGACCTATGCGTACGTCCCGCTCGACGCCGTGCGCGGCATCGACCTGCACTACATGCCGCGGCCGCGCGAGCGCTTCCCCAAGGCGCCGGATGGCCGGAACTGGGTGGTCAACGTCTTCGCCGACACGCTGTACAGCTTCTTCTTCAGCCTGGAGGACACGGCGCGCCTCTTCATCTCCTCGCTGGCCTCGACCCTGGAGCAGCGCGGGCTGAAGCCCTCCTTCTCGCGGTCGGGGCTGATGTGGGAGAACATCACCCTGGCGCAGGCGGCCGACATGGGCCGGGCGGCCGAGGGGGTGCTGGTCACCCGGGTGGCGGCCGGCAGCCCGGCCGACCGTGCCGGCGTCCGTCCCCTCGACGTCGTCCTGGAGGTCAACGGCGAAAAGGTGATGAACTATTCCCATCTCGCCCTGCTGCTCGACAAGCTGGCGCCGGGGGCCAAGGCCGCCCTCGGGCTGCTGCGGCGGCTGAAGCCGCCCGACGCCTTTCCCGGGCCCTGTGCCTGGGAGCCGCTGGGCGTGGAGCTGGAGGCCCGCTAGCGCGGGCGACGCCGGTTGCTCGCGGCGGGCATCGCGGAGGGAAAGATGGCGGAATGGAGACTCGGCATCGTTCTGGCGGCATGTTGTATCGCGTCCTCGTGCGGCCGCGGCGGGGGATCGGGCGAGCGCCTGGTGGACGTCGGTGGCCATCGCCTTTTCCTTCGTGACCTCGGAAAGGGAACCCCCGTCGTGGTCATAGACGCCGGCATCGGCGACGGCGGCGACAAGGTGCGGCCGCTGCAGGAGCGCCTGGCCGGGGCGACGCGGGTCATCGCCTACGACCGCGCCGGCTATGGGCGCAGCGAACCCGGGCCGCTGCCACGCGACGCCGGGCGCGAGGCCAGCGAGCTGCGGGCGCTGTTGGAACGGGACGGTATCCCCGGCCCCTTCGTCGTGGTCGGCCATTCGCTCGGGGGGTTGAACGCCCAGTTGTTCGCCGCCCGGTTTCCCGGCGACGTCGCCGGGCTGGTCCTTCTCGATCCGCCGCCGCTGTCATTCCTGCGCGGCCGGGAATTCCGGGAGCTCGCGGCGCTGGCCGCCCGCATGACCGGCGAGTGGCAGGGGGCCGCTGATGCCGCGCAACGCTCCGGCGAGCCGGAGGATCGGGCACGGGCCGCTTTCCTCGCCGCCATCGCCTCGGAGCATCGGGAGATGTTCGCCGCCTCGGCGCAGGCCGCCGATGCGATCGTCGGTTTCGGCGACATTCCGCTGGTGGTCGTCGCGGCGGGCAGGGAGAATCCCGCCTTCGGGCCGGCCGCCGGCGACTACCAACGCCACTGGATCGAACAGAACCGCCTGCTGGCGGCGAAGTCGCCGCAAGGGCGTTTCGTCCTTGTCCCCGATTCCTCGCACTATCTCTATCTCGACGCCCCGGGAGCGGTCGAGGAGGCCGTTCTCTCCGTGGTGCGCCGGGTCCGGGAAGGGCGGGGAGTTGTTGGCGGGACCCGGATCGAATAACATGGGCATGAACGCCCCGCTCAAGGGGCGAGGAGGCAGCATGAGGACCGTCCAGCAGGCGGCCGTGGCGTTTGCCATGGGCGTGTTCACCCTGATCGCGGTTTTCGTCAGCCACGCGGCGCTGGTCCACATTTATCGCGGCGCGGGCGACCTCAGCCTGGAGTGGCGGGCCCTGCGCCTGTGCTTCGCCCTGGTGGTGGCGTTCCAGTTCTTCATCCTGGCGACGCTGCTCCGGGTGATCCGCCGCGACCGCCCCTCCGGGGAATGAAGCAGGTCATCGTCCTGGTCGGCCCGAAGGGAGCGGGCAAGACGACCATCGGCGAGTTCCTCGCCGGCGAGCTGGGCATCCATTTCCTGCGCGTCGAGCCGCTGTTCCTGGAGGCCCACGCGCGGCTCGGCGCCTCCGATCCCGACCCGGACCGGCTCGGCTTCGAGGCGGTCCTGGCCAGCCTGGCCGCCGCCCTGCGCGAGTGCGACGTCGCCTGTCTGGAATCGACCGGCGCTTCGCCGCACTTCCCCTGGCTGCTGGCCGAGATGGGCCGGCTGGCGCGGGTGGCGCTCGTCCGCGTGCTGGCCGACCCGGAGCAGTGCGTCGCCCGCATCCGCGGCCGCGACGCCTCGGTCCATATCCCG
>DAHVOV010000242.1 GCA_027318645.1 Candidatus Aminicenantota bacterium | reverse complement strand
AATGACAATAGCTCAGGGTACAGGGGATAGGGTACAGGAAAGAAGAACAAGAGCAGGCCTTGGTAGACGGTATACGGTGTACGGTTTACGGTAAAGCCATTCCATTGATCTGCATCGTTCATTTGCTGTTGCCGTCTACCGTCCACCATGTACCGTATGCCCAGTTCATCGCTTGGCTGTTACGAATCACGAATGACGGATCACGATAGGGTGTCCTGGAGCTGTTATTCGTCACTTAAAAAAAGCGGCGCCGGCGATCGATCGCCGGTGCCGCCCGGAAATGCCGCGGGGAACGCTAGTTGATGGTGAACGAGCCGCTGTAGCCGTCGACCAGGTTGTCGGTCGTGGTGACGCGGATCTGGTAGCCGGAGCCGCGGGTCAGGGTGCTGCCCACCCTCCAGTTGTAGACCCCGTCGTTGGCCGTGCGGGAGGAGATGGTCAGCTTGAGCGAGCCGTTGCGGTAGAGGCGGATCTTGACGTAGGAGCCCTGGGTGCCGCTCTTGGTCCAGAGGATGTCGTGATAGGTCTTGCGCGTCCAGGTGACGCCGGCCGCCGGCGAGGTCACGGTGATGGTCGCCGCGGTGACCACGCTGAAGGCGCCGCTGTCGTCGTACACCGCGCCGTCGGTGGTGGTCACGCGAATGGTGTAGTCGCTGCCGGCAGCGAGCGTGGTAGGCAGGGTCCAGCTGTAGGCGCCGTCGTTCTCGGTGGAGGCGGCGATGTCCAGGGTCTTGAGGCCGCCCTTGTAGAGCTCGATCTTGACGGTGTCGGCCAGGGCGCCGGCCTTGGTCCAGGCGATGGACTGGCTGGTGCCCACGCCCCAGCTGGCGCCGGCCGCGGGCGAGGTCACGGTGATGGCGGGCGCGGTGACGGTGACGGCGAAGGCGTCGCTGAAGTCGCTGTAGGCGGTGTCGGAGGTGGTCACCTTCACGGTGTAGTCGGTCCCCGCCGCCAGGGTGGTGGGCAGTGTCCAGCTATAGGCGCCGTCGTTCTCCGTCGTGGTGGCGATGTCCAGCACCTTGGCGGCGCCCTTGTACAGCTCGATCTGCACGTAGTCGCTGAGCGAGCCGGTCTTGCTCCAGGCGATCGACTGCGTGGTGCCGACCTCCCAGCTGCTGCTGGCCGACGGCGAGGTCACCGTCAGGCCCGGCGCGGCGCTGTAGACCAGGTAGGTCGCCTCGCAGGCCACGCGCGCCGAGGTGTACTTGATGCGCATGTAGCCGTTCTCGCCCCAGGAGGAGCCCCAGGAGTTGCGCAGGATCCAGGCGCCGTCGGCGTCGTTCCAGCCCACCAGGGCGACGGCGTGGTTGGTCGGCGTGTAGTCGCAGGGGCTGGAGCTGCAGGTGGTGTAGGAGTCCTGGAAGATGCCGCCGCTGTAGGCCTGGAAGGCCGAGCTGGCGTAGACGGCCACGTCGATCACGCCGTAGGTCATGATCGCCGTCTTGATGGCGTCGATGTCGCCGCAGCCGATGCGGTGCCATTCGGCGAACTTGTAGCGCGGGTCGTTCCAGTGCGTGCAGCCGGGATCGGACGTGATGTAGGGGAAGTAGGAGTCGGGGATGGTCCCCTCCTGCACCAGCGCCTCGAGCTCGTAATAGTCGTAGTCGGCGCCGTCGCAGCCGCCGAAGTGGCTGCTGTAGGGCGATATGGAGCCGAGGCACCACATGATGAATGACTCCGAGAAGTCGATGCAGTTGGCGTCGGTGAGGCCGTTGGCGAAGTTGTAGGTGCCCTCGGCGGCGGCCGAGGCCCCGAAGGCGTAGCACGAGCCGCAGCTGCCCTGGTCGCGCACCGGGCCGATGTAGCTGTGGCCGTTGTAGCTGCGCCAGTCGAATGCCGCGGGCAGGGTCTTGCCCAGCTCCTTGGCCAGCGGGCCGATGCTGTCGGTGTAGCGGTAGACGCGCGGCTGCCGACCGGCATGGCGGCTGAAGAAGACCTGCTTCTGCTCCGGGGTCATGTCGAACACCCAGTTGTGGCCGACGGTGAAGCCGAAGCCGTTGTTCTCGATCTTCTGCTGGATCATCTCCAGCGAGTCGCTCTCCTGGAACACCAGGTCGTTCTGGGCTTGCTGGGCCCAGGCGCCGATCGCCAACAGGACGAAAAGCGCCAGCCCCGCAAGGGTTCTCCTTCCTTTCATTGTTTTCCCTCCTATAGGAAATTTTGTTTGAAGGCGAGCATGCGTATAATGGGCATTTTTTGATCCAAAGAGCCCATGATAGGAATTCAATAAATTGAATATCAAGCGGGGAAAATGCATCAAATGCCGGGCCCGGGGCGCTTGCCGGCCTGGAGCCGGCGGCAGGACGGGGAATAATGTGATAAGTCCCAAGGCAAATTATGCCAAAATGTGAAAATAATGTGAAGAAAAATAAAATATTTTTTGAATTATTTTTTTAGGCTGATTTATCTCCGGCTCTCCCGTCACTTGTCACTTTTTGCTCGAGTTTGTATCATAGGTTCATGGGCGACGTGCTGATCGGGACCTGCAGCTGGAAGTACGACTCCTGGCGCGGGCTCGTCTATCCCGCCATGGGGGACTACGACCCCCTCCGGGAGTACGCGAAGAGGTTCGCCACCGTGGAGATCGACCAGTGGTTCTGGTCGCTGTTCGAAAAAGGGAAGCCGGTCCTGCCGCGTGCCTCCGACGCCGAGCGCTATGCCGCGGCCGTGCCCCCCGGATTCCTCTTCACGGTCAAGGCACCCAACAGCATTACCCTGACCCATCCCTACCGCCGCGGCGGCGGGACGATGCCGCCGGCCAACCCCCATTTCCTGTCCCCGGGGCTGTACCGCGATTTCCTGGCGCGCCTCGAGCCGCTGCGCGGCAGGATCGGCCTGGTGATGCTCCAGTTCGAGTACCTGAACCGGCGGAAGATGGCCTCGCGCGCCGGGTTCCTGGAGAAGCTGGCGCCGTTCCTCGCCGAGCGGCCGGAATGGCCGCCGCTGGCGATCGAATGCCGCAACCCGAATTATCTCGACGAGGAGTATTTCCGCTTCCTGCGGGAGCGGAACGTCCACCATGTTTTCTGCCAGGGCTATTATATGCCGCCCGCCTGGGAGATCGAGCGGCGCTTCGGCGGCCTGCTGGCCGGCGCCGCGGTGGTCCGCCTGATGGGCGCGGACCGCGGGGAGATCGAGGCGCGCAGCCGCGAGCGCTGGGACGCCATCGTCGAGCCCCGCGACGGGGAGCTGGCCGAGGTCGCCGCCATGGCGGGACGGCTGCGCAAGCGGCTCCAGCGGGTCTACATCAACATCAACAACCATTTCGAGGGCTCGGCGCCGCTGAGCGCCGAAAAGCTCCGCGGGCTGCTCGCCTGACTTGCCCGTAGCGCCGTGGTATACTGGCGGCAGGCTCGGATGGAGGGTTTTGCATGAAAAACGACAGGCATCTGACGGTCAGCGGCATCTTGTTCACCCTGGTCCTGGTCGCCTGGCCCGTGATGATGGTCGTGGCGCGCCCGGGGGGCGGCGTCGACCTGCAGCTGCTCTGGATCCGGGGGCACCTGGCCCTGTTCCGGGCCCAGCTCGCCCTGGCGCTGCTGATCGCGCCGGCGCTCCTGTACCTGATGCTCGCCCAGCTGCGCCGGCTGACCGTCGGCCGTGTCGCCCTGCGGCTGGGGCTCCTGTTCCTGGCCGCCTATCTCGTCCTGGCCTCCGTCTCCTACGCCTCGCAGGCCGTCCTGGTGCCCCAATTCCTCGCCGCCGGCCGGCTGGAGGCGGCACGCGCCTGGCTGTTCAGCGCCCCGGGATCGATCGCCTTTTTCCTCGACCAGCTGGGATACTGCTTCTGGGGGGCGGCCGCCATCATCCTTTTTTATCGCGCCTGGAACTGGCAGGGGCTGTCGGCGCTGATCGCCGGCTTCTACCTCCTGTCGGCCGTCCTTTCGATCCTGGCCTTCGTCGGGCTGCTGCTGGACGTTCCCGGCCTCATGGCCATGACCCTGCCGTCCGGCCTGGTCCTGCTCCCCGTCGGCGTCCTGTCCGTGTTCTGGGGCAGGCAAGCAGGAGCTCCCGCGGATGGCTGACGGCAGCAGCAAAGGGAGAAGCTTGGTTTACGGTACACGGTTGACGGTAGACGGCAACAGCCACTTGACGATCAAGCTCAAAGGCAAGGCTTTACCGTAAACCGTACACCGTATGCCGTCCACCAAGACCTGCTTTTTGCTGTTACGAGCACGAACACTTCTCTTGAGATTTTGCGTGGATTCCTGTATTCCATTGGCAAGGAAAAAGGAGGAATCATGATCAAGAGGCAATCGAAATGGATCGCGCTGCTGGTCGTCGTCGCCTTCGCCTGGATGACGCACCTCTCTGTCATGCCGCTGGCCGCCGCTTCCGGGGAGACGACCGTCGCCGCGGGAGAGGGGACGGAGCCGAACTTCGTCGAGGTCGCCGACAAGGCCCCGGTCAAGGCCAAGCCGAAGAGCGCCCTGCCATACATCCTGATCGGCGTGGGGGCGGTCGCCCTGGCCGTCGTGCTGCTGGTCGTGCTGAAAAAAACGACGTACGACATCACCGGCAGCTGGACCCTGCAGTGGAAGGAGAACGGCGAGACCACCTACCGCACGGTGCAGGCCAACTTCACCGGCACGAAGGAGTCGGGGACCGTCTCGGGGTTCTACGGCGACAGCGGCCCATACACGGTGGACGGCAAGAAAGTCTCCTGGGTGCTGTCCAGCTATGACGCGAACTTCGCCTGGACGGGCCAGTTCGACACCAAGGACACGATGAGCGGGACCATGACCCTGCCGTCGGAGGATCTGCAGGGCACCTGGATCGCCACCCGCGGCGTCCCGACGACCGCGCTGCCCGGCCAGCCGAAGGAGATCGCCGGCAGCAAGGGCTGGAAGAAGTAGGCCGCAGCGATCGGGCCCGGAGCATGGGATGGAAGGCGGCGGGCTAGCGTGACAAGTGACGAGTGACGAGGAAGAGGAGGCCTGGCGTACGGCACACGGCGGACGGTTGACGGCAGCAGCAAAGGGAGAAGTCCGGTTTACGGTACACGGTTGACGGTAGACGGCAACAGCAAAGGAAGAAGCTTGGTTTACGGTAAACGGTTGACGGTAGACGGCAACAGCCACTGAACGATCACGTTCAAAGGCAAGGCTTTGCCGTAAACCGTACGCCGTATGCCGTCCACCAACACCTGCTGATTTGACTTTCCCTGCGCCCAGCGCGTATAAATCGAAATGGATGGAAGGAGGAATGCCAATGAACGAAGCTGCCATGGGCCTCTGGGCCGTTTTGGTCATCGCCCTGTTCTTCATTTTCCTGTCGGGGATCCGCATCGTGCGCCCCACCCACCGCGGACTGGTGGAGCGGCTGGGCCGCTACCGGCGCTTCGCCCGGTCCGGCTTCAACTGGGTCATCCCAATCATCGACCGGCTGTACCAGGTGAACACCACCGAGCAGATGGTTGACGCCCTGCCGCAGGAGATCATCACCAACGACAACCTGAACGCCCGCGTCGACGCCCAGGTCTACTTCAAGGTCAAGTCCGACGAGGACAACGTCAAGAAGTCGCAGTACAACGTCAACAACTACCAGTACCAGATCGTCAACCTGGCGCGCACCACCCTGCGCAACATCATCGGCACCATGACGCTGAAGTCGGCCAACTCCGAGCGCAGCCGCATCAACTCCGAGCTGCTCAAGACCCTGTGCAGCGAGACGTCCAACTGGGGCATCGACATCGTTCGCACCGAGCTGAAGGAGATCGACCCGCCCAAGGACGTCCAGGAGACGATGAACAAGGTGGTCAAGGCCGAAAACGAGAAGATCGCCGCCGTCGACTTCGCCACGGCCAGGGAGACCGAGGCCGACGGCCAGAAGCGGGCCGAGATCAAGAAGGCCGAGGGCATCAAGCAGGCGCGCATCCTGGCGGCCGAGGGCGATGCCCAGGCCATCAAGCTGGTGAACGAGGCGGCCAACCAGTATTTCGTCGGCAACGCCCAGCTGCTGAAGAAGCTGCAGGCGCTCGAGGTGGCCCTGAAGGACAACGCCAAGGTGGTCCTGCCCCAGGGGAGCGAGCTGGTGAACGTGATCGGCGAGCTGGCGGGGGTCGTGCCCATCAAGAAATAGGGAAGAATCGCTTGCACTGAGCCCAGTATCCGGCATACGGCGTACGGCATACGGCAACAGCAACGGAACGATCCTGCTCGATGCCAAGGCTTTGCGTGGAGACGGTCGCCATGAACCGTATGCCGATTTCCTTCACGAATTGCGATAGATCGTCCTCGTACTGCCCCTCCAAGCGCTGCTGATTGCTGTTCCTAACACTAACACTAACACTAACACGTTCTTCCGTCTTCTTGCGCATCTGCGCGTCATGCGCTATGATGGCGCCCAGAGGTGACCCGAACCATGAACGACGTCAATGCCCTGATCGAGGAGCTGCGCGCGCTCATCACCGCCCCTGATTTCAGCGCCGAGGAGCGCTTCAAGGTGGCCGTCAACCGCATGGCCGGCTTCCTGGCCGACGTGTTCGGAGGGGAAAAATCCGAGGTGGCCTTCCTGTGGAGGCATGGGGATTCCCTCTCCTTCATCTGGCCCGAGTACCTGGCCGATGCCAAGGAGCTGGAGATCCAGGCCAAGCTGCCCATCGCCGTCAATATCTTCCGCAGCGGCCGCCCCTTCCTCGACAACCGCCTCCAGGAGCGCGAGCACATGGTCGAGTATGAGTTCGTCAAGGAGGACAACGGCGAGGCGCGGCGCATCTGGAAGATGATGGGCGTCGCCGTCGCAGTGGACAACGAGCGGCTGGGCGTGATCCAGGTCTCGCGCAAGCGCAGCGCCTTCAGCGAGCCCGGTCCGGATTTCACCCCCGGCGACCTCGAGACGCTGGAGAAGCTGGCCTCCCGCCTGGGGCCGAGCCTCAAGGCGGTCGTGCCGTTCTGACGGCGGCATATTCCCGACCTGCGCCTGAGTGACAAGTGACAAGTAACACGTGACAAGGAAAAGCGATTTCAATGCCCATGGGAAGTCTTCTCTCCGCCTCTCGTCACTGGTCACTCGTTACTCGTCACTCTAGCCCGATTCACCATTAGGTGGCACGATGAATAAATTCATGACGGCGCTGGCTTGGGTCGCGGCCTTGCCGCTCCTGGCCTTCGGCCTCTACCTGGCCTTCATGACCATCGCCGATTTCCGTCCCGGGCCCGAGATCCAGCTGGAAACCGAGGCCGATCCCGCCGCCCGGCTGGGGAGGGGAGCGCCGTTCAAGGTCCTGACCTTCAACATCGGCTACGGCGGCATGGACGCCGGCGCCGACTTCTTCATGGACGGCGGGCGCGGCTCCCGCGGCGCCAGCCGCGAGCGGACGCTCGGCAGCATCGGGCGCATCGCCGCCTTCCTGGCCGACGAGCGGCCCGACCTGGCGATCCTGCAGGAAGTGGACCGCAAGGCCACGCGCAGCTACGGGATCGACGAGCTTCGCGAGATCGCCGGCCGCCTCCCCGGCCACGGCCGCGCCTTCTCCCTGAACTACAAGGTGCCGTGGGTGCCGGTTCCCCTGCGGGACGTACCCGATCCGCGTGCAGGCCCGGCGCGGCGGCGAAGAGGTGTTCGCGAAGACGCTGACGGCGGCGCTCGGGTCACCGCGCCTGCGGCCTGCCAGGACGGCGTTCGGCGTGGAC
>DAHVOV010000187.1 GCA_027318645.1 Candidatus Aminicenantota bacterium | reverse complement strand
CACGGATGTCGCCGCGATCGAAATCACGGACCGGGATGGCAGCATCCGCTTCGAGAAAGCGGGTGCGCTCTGGAACATCACCTCTCCCGTTTCCTGGGGCCGGAGGCGGCCGGCATGCGCCCGTACCCGGCCGGCGGCCGGCTCGAGCCGCACTTCGTCCTGCTCGCCCGCGAGGCGCCGCCGGTCATGGGCTTCCTGGACGGGCACAGCGAGGAACTGCTGGCGGCCTGGCCCGCTTCCCAGCCGCTGGTCGTCCGTTCGTCGCCCGCCTGCCTAGAGCTGCGGGTGTCGGGACGGCGCCTGGAGAAGGTGGAGGATGTCGAGCGCCTGGCAGAACTGGGGCAGAGCTTTTTACAAAATTAGTGTCAGTGACAGTGTCCGTGTCAGCAAGAAGCGCGGTGCTCTTCTAGCGAAAGGGATTGATCGATCTGTTGTTGCTCCGAATTACGTATCACGAATCACGATTTACGATAGTTCAGGCAGTTGCCTCTGCCGTACGCCGTCTGCCGTATGCCGTAAGCCAAGCCCGCTTCAGCACTCGTCACTCGTCACTTGTTACTCGTTACTATTTCTTCTATTATGGTCGGCATGGCACGGACCAGGAATGACCCCGGCACGTTGCCGTGCGGCTACCGCACCGGCGGCGCCGTCGCGCCGCGCGCCGGCGCGACGCTCTATCACCTTGGGCTGGGCTCGAACCTGGGCGACCGGCGCACCCATCTCGAGGCGGCGCTGGCCTTCCTCGGCGGCATCGGCCGGGTGCGCAAGCGCTCCTCGGTCTACGAGACGGCCGCCGCCGGCATGCCCGGCTCGGGCCCGTTCCTGAACATGGCCGTCGCCCTGGAAACGGCGCTGCCGCCGCTCGAGCTGCTCCGGGCGTGCAAGGCGTATGAGGCGGCGCAGGGGCGGGACCCGCGGGACTCCCACTATCGCGACCGGGCGATCGACATCGACATCCTGCTGGCCGGCGGCCTGGTCCTGGCCACCCCGGAGCTGA
Source organism: Candidatus Aminicenantota bacterium (assembly GCA_027318645.1). Taxonomy (GTDB): domain Bacteria; phylum Acidobacteriota; class Aminicenantia; order UBA2199; family UBA2199; genus UBA2199. The sequence continues at coordinate 9,103 of DAHVOV010000187.1, read as the reverse complement.
CCGTGCCGCACCCGCGCCTGGCCGAACGCGGCTTCGTCCTGGTGCCCCTGTTCGAGATCGCTCCCAGGCTGCTTCACCCGGTCGAGAAGGAACCGGTGGTCCGCCTGCTGGCGCGGCTGAAGGGTGCGGGCGAGGTCAGGCGCATCCCCTGAGGAGGACCTCATGCTGCTGAAAAAGAAGAAGCCGGAGCCCGTCACGGCGGAATGGACGGGCGAGTACCGCTTCCGCGTGGCCGGCGGCCGCCACGTCCTGGAGTGCGGCGTCGTCGTCCGCACGACGGTCGCCGCCGGCGTGTTCTGGGAGGCGCGCGTCATCCGCGTCCTCTCGAACGACGGGCGGATCGCCACCGGCCAGATGCATTACCGCCTGGCGCTGCCGGCCCGCGAGGCCGTGCGCCGGGTGCGCGCCGCCGCCCGCCTGCTGGGCTTCCGAGGCAAGGTGCACGTGTACGCCCTGGACGGGATGCTGCTCCTGTCGTGACCGCCCGCGAGCCAGGGAGGCCGACGATGGCCGGAACGATGAGCGCGGCCGGGCTGGTCGCGAAGCTGGGGCTGAAGGAGCACCCCGAGGGGGGCTTTTACCGGGAGATCTACCGCTCGCCGCTCCGCGTCCGCGCCGGCGGCAAGGAGCGCAGCGCCGTCACCTGCATCTACTATCTTCTGCCGCGCGGCTCCTTCTCCGCCTTCCACCGCCTGCGCCACGACGAGCTCTGGCACTTCCTCGGCGGCTCGCCCCTGCGCATCCACTGCCTGCGCGAGGGCCGGGAGCCCTGGACGCTGGAGCTGGGCCCCGGGCAAGAGCTGCAGGCCGTCGTCCCGGCCGGGACCTGGTTCGCGGCCGAGCCGGCGGGGGACGATTTCGCCCTGCTCGGCTGCACGGTGGCTCCGGGGTTCGAGTTCGCCGACTTCGAGCTGGCGGACCGCGAGCGGCTGGCCGCCGCCTTTCCCCTTGCGGCCGGCCTGGTCCGCCGCCTGACCCGCTAGCGCCGCTTCGCAACGCTTGGCGCCAGCCGGGTTGTATGGTATAATTGCCTCCGTTAATTCTTCGGCGACCGCCGGGGAGGAAATCCAGCATGAAAGCCGTCCTGGCCAAATTGCTTGCCGTATTGCTGGGCATCGCCGTGGGCTTGGCCGCGGCCGAGATCGGTGTCCGCATCTATTACGGCACCCTCCCCAAGGCCCCCGAGTACAAGATGAACCGGCGCGGCTTTCGCGACGTCGAGCACGCCCTGGCCAAGCCGGCCGGGACGACGCGCATCGCCTTCGTCGGCGACTCCTACACCTTCGGCGCCATGGTCGAGTTCGACAGGACCTTCGCCCGGCGCACCGGGGACACGCTGCGCCGCCTCTACCCGCAGCGGGAGATCGAGGTGCTCAACTTCGGCGTGAGCGGCGCCAACATCGTCAAGGTCCTGAACCGCTTCAAGGCCGGGGGACTGAAGTTCGATCCCGACGTCGTCGTCTACGGCTTCGTGCTCAACGACTTCACCAATCCCGAGGCCACGCACCGCTTCGACCGCAGCTTCCGGCACGAGGAGAAGCGCTACAAGCTCCTGGCATCGCTGGAGGGCTTCTCCGCCCTGGCCCGCTTCATCGACTGGGCCGCTTTCCAGCTCTTCAGCAAGGAGAAGCAGGCCCACCTGGACTGGCTGAACGGCACGTTCCTGCCCGGCCGCAACCCCTATTTCGCCACCAGCCAGCTTGCCCTGCAGGAGCTGACCGCGATCATGGGCCGGCGCCACGGCATCGTCCTCTTCTTTCCCTACCTGGCGGCCAGGGACGAGGACCGCCTGCCCTACTACCGCGAGGGCAAGGCGCTGGTGCAGCACGCCTGCCGGGAGAACGGCTGCGAGTTCGTCGAGGTCTGGCCGCTGCTGAAGCACAAGCGCTTCAACGCCTGGTGGGCGAGCCCGCTGGACCACCATCCCAACGCCGCGGCCCACGAGATCATCGCCCGCGCCCTGACCGAGGCCATCCGCCGCCAGGGCCTGCCGGACGCCGCGCCCGCCCCCGCCGCCATGGAGCAGCCATGAACGTACTCGGAATTTCCGCCTTCTACCACGACAGCGCCGTGGCCCTGGTGCGCGACGGCCGCATCGCCTACGCCGCCCAGCAGGAGCGCTTCACGCGCAAGAAGCACGACCCCGAGTTCCCCCAGGAGGCGCTGGTCGACTGCCTGGCGACCTGCGGGCTGAAGCCCGAGGAGATCGACCACGTCGTCTTCTACGAGAAGCCCTTCCTGAAGATGGACCGCCTCTTCTCCACCTACATGCAGTTCGCGCCGCGCGGCATCGCCAGCTTCCTCAAGGCGGTGCCGCTGTGGACCAAGCACCGCATCTTCATCAAGGAGATCATCCGCGAGAAGCTGGGCCGCCCCGACGCCCCGGTGCTGTTCACCACCCACCACGACGCCCACATCGCCTCGGCCTTCTTCCCCTCCCCCTTCCAGGAGGCGGCCGTCATCACCCTCGACGGCGTGGGCGAGTGGGACACCCTGACCATCGCCCGCGCCGAGGGCGGCGATTTCCGGGTGCTGAAGCGCATGGTCTTCCCGCACTCGCTGGGGCTGCTCTACTCGGCCTTCACCTACTTCACCGGCTTCAAGGTCAACTCGGGCGAGTACAAGCTGATGGGCCTGGCGCCCTACGGCCAGCCGCGCTACCGCGACCTCATCCTGGAGAAGCTCATCGACCTGAAGGAGGACGGCTCGTTCCGCCTGAACCTGGACTACTTCAACTACCACGTCGGCCTGACCATGACCAACGGCCGCTTTGCCCGGCTGTTCGGCGCCAAGCCGCGCAAGCCCGAGACGCCGATCCGCCCCGTCGACATGGACCTGGCCGCCTCCATCCAGGCCGTGCTGGAGGAGATCGTCGAGCGCATCGCCCGCCACGCCAAGGCGCTGACCGGCTCCGACAACCTGTGCCTGGCCGGCGGCGTGGCCCTCAACTGCGTGGCCAACGGCAAGGTGCTGAAGAAGCAGATCTTCAAGAACGTCTGGATCCAGCCCGCCGCCGGCGACGCCGGCGGGGCGCTGGGCGCGGCGCTCGACGTCTGGCACCGCCACCTGAAGAACCCGCGCCAGGCCGACGGCCGCCGCGACGCCCAGCAGGGCTCCTTCCTGGGGCCCTCCTACCCGCGCGAGGCGATCCTGGCCTTCCTGAAGGAGAAGGGCATCCCCTACAGCGAGCTGCCGCGGCCGGAGATGGCGCGCAAGGTGGCCGAGCTGATCGACGGCCAGAAGGTGGTCGGCTTCTTCCAGGGGCGCATGGAGTTCGGCCCGCGCGCCCTCGGCGGCCGCAGCATCATCGGCGACGCCCGCTCCAGCGAGATGCAGTCGAAGATGAACCTGAAGATCAAGTTCCGCGAGTCGTTCCGCCCCTTCGCCCCCTCGATGCTCGAGGAGCAGGTGGGCGAGTACTTTGACTTCGACCACCCCTCGCCCTACATGCTGCTGGTGTACAACCTGCAGGAGAAGCACCGCCGGCGGCTGACCGCCGAGGAGAAGGCGCGCACGGGGCTCGACCAGCTGTACAACCTGCGCTCGGGAGTGCCGGCCATCACCCACGTCGACAACTCGGCGCGGCTGCACACCGTGAGCCGCGAGGTCAATCCCTATTATTACGCGGTGATCGAGGAGTTCTACCGCCGCACCGGCTGCCCGATCATCATCAACACCTCGTTCAACGTGCGCGGCGAGCCGATCGTCAACAGCCCCCAGGACGCCTACCGCTGCTTCATGCGCACCAACATGGACTACCTGGTGCTGGAGGACTTCCTGATCGAGAAGCAGGAGCAGGAGTTCATCGCCGTCGACGAGGAGTGGATGAAGGAGTTCCCGCTGGACTGATGAAACCCATACCCTATAAACCCAATCAGGTCAGGCTCTTCCTGGCGATCCTCTACGTCGTCGTGATGGCGGCGCTGCTGCGCTCGGGCCCGGGGCTGCGCCCGGTGCGCCTGCCGGCCGCGGTCGTGAGCGCCGCCTGCCTGCTGTTCGCCCTGCTGCCGAAGTGGTTCTTCCCGGCCTTCCGGGTCATCCTCGCCGCCAGCAGCCGCCTGGGCAGCCTGATCTTCTCTATCCTGACGGTCATCGTGTTCTATCTGATCCTGACGCCGCTCTCCCTGGTCATGCGCCTGCTGGGGAAGCGCTTCCTGCACGTCCGCTTCCGTCCCCGCGTGGCCGCGGCCAGCTATTACGAGGAGGGGGAGGCGGCCGGCGACATGAGCAGGCAATTCTGAGGCAAGGAGACGCCATGGGCAAGCTGTCGATCCTCGGCGAGATGTGGCAATTCATACGGCACAAGAAGCGCTATTGGCTGCTGCCGATCATCGTCATCCTGCTGCTGGTGGCCATCCTGCTGCTGGTCACGCAGGGCACGGCCGTGGCGCCGTTCATCTACACCCTGTTCTAGGAGACCGACGCGCCGCCCTGGGCGGCGCGCGGGGGAGGACCATGATGGAGAAGCTGGACCGGCCGGGCCGGCGCCCGTTCTGGAAGAGCCCGCTGTTCTGGGTCCTGGCCGTCGCCGTGCTGGCGCGGCTGCCCCTGCTGCTGTACAACGAGGGCATCCTCTGGCCCGACTCGCTCTCCTACCTGGCCACCGCCAAGGACATGGTCCTGAGCGGCGATTTCGCCCAGAACCGCATGTTCAACACCCCGCTCTATCCCATGTTCCTGGCGGCGTTCCTGAAGTTCCTGCCGATGGCGCCGTCCACGGGCTGGCTGATCATCCTGGCCCAGCACCTGCTGGGCGTCGGCTCCGCCTTCTTCCTGTGGCGGGGCGGCCGGCGGCTGTTCGGCACGGCCCCGGCGCTGATCGGCGCCCTGCTGTTCGCCATCCACCCCGTCGTCCTCTATTACGAGCATGTGATCCACACCGAGACGTTGTTCATCTTCATCCTGGCCTGGCTGTTCGCGCGCGTCGCCAGCGCGCCCGAGTCCCCCGGCGCCTGGCGGGCGGCGGAGCTGGGGCTGCTCTGCGGCCTGCTGACGCTGACCCGGCCGGTGGCCAAGTTCCTCGTCCTGACCCTCCTGCTCTGGCTCGTTCTCCGCCTGCGCCGCTGGCGGCCGGCGCTGGTCCGCGGCAGCGTGCTGCTGCTGGTGTACGCCGTGGTGTTGCTCCCCTGGATGTTCTACAACTACAGGCACTTCGGCTACTTCGACATCAGCAAGGGCGAGGGGACGAACCTGCGCATCCGCGCCGCCTACATCGGCCTGCAGAAGCCCCAGGTCAAGCTTCGCGACAAGGCCGCTGCCGGGCAGCGCGAGAAGCCGGCCGTCGCCGAGGGCCAGGATGCCGCCGGCGCCGACGCCGGGACGACGCCGCGGCGGAAGCGGCGGGGGACATGGACGGACCGGCTCGCCGCCCGGGCCCGGCAGGACGACAGGAAGCGGGACAAGACCCTCCGCCTCATACTGGACCGCCCCGGCCCGTTCCTCCGCGATTCCCTGCGCGACTTCTTCCTAATCATGATCTCCCCGCAGGGCTCGGTCCATTTCGACACGTCGGTCTCGCCCCCCGTTCCCTACTGCCCCTACCTGAAGAACTTCCGCACCGACGTGTTCCCCAACCGCCCCGGCGGCCTCTCCGCCCTGCACCGGCGCCTGCTCCATTTCCAGCTGGCGCGGCTGAAGCCCCGCTGGGAGGTCGTGTTCGCCTTCTTCCTGCTGGGCGCCGTCTCGTTCCTCGCCCAAGGCGGGCGCGACCGCCTGACCGGCCTGCTGCTCCTCTCGCATGTCGCCTATTTCGCCCTGTCGGCGGCGGTCTTCATCAAGCCCATAGACCGCTTCTTCCTCCCCGCCCTCGGCTTCTACCTACTGTTCGCCGCCTGGGGAGGGGTGTTCCTCTTCCGGGTCCTGCTGGGACGGCTGCGTCCGGCCGGCGCCTGAGCCGGCAGCGGCTCAGGAGAGGGGGAAGGACTCCAGCTTGCGGATGTGGGCGTCATTGCCCAGGTTCAGGTTCTCGAACAGCCGCTTGAGCTGGGGGTCGGTGACGTGGAAGATGAAGGACCTGTGCCGCTCGGCCAGCTGGCGCTCGACGTCGAGGGCCAGGTTGACCAGGTCGGCGGGCGTCAGCGCGGCGTACTGCCGGTTGACATAACGGCGGATGGTCTCCAGGTTCTCCACGAAGCCGGCGATCGTCCGCTCGGCCTCGGGGTTCTCCAGGAAGGAATCGGGGCTCTCCTGGAAGTAGCCGCGCATCATCTCCACCTGGCGCGCATGCTGCTGCTCCTCGGCGGCGAGGTCGTTGAACAGCTCGGCCAGCCCGGGCTGGGTGATGGAGACGTTCAGGCCGATGAGGGCGTACAGCTCGCCGGTCCGCGTCTCGGCGTCCTTCAGAAGGTAGAAGGTCTTGGCCAGCGACACCGGCGCCCCCTCATTTCCCCGGCGTGATGTACAGGTAGCGCTTGACCTTGTTGGTCGGCGTCTTCTCGAAGGGCTCGGGGTGCTCCAGGATGCGGCTGATCTGCGAGAAGGCGGGCAGCTGGGCGTTAATGCGCTGCCGCGCCTGCTCCAGGATGGTCTCGGTCAGCTGGCGCGCCTCGGCGTCGTTGAGCTGGCTGCGCGCGAACTCGCGGTCCAGCACGTCGTAGTCCAGGTAGGCCTTGGCCAGCAGCTTGTGCGCCTCGGCGTAGACCACGGCCTCCTGGAAGTAGGGCTCCTGCAGCACCAGCTGCTCGACCGCCTCGGGGTAGATGTTCTCGCCCGAGGGGCCGATGATGACGTTCTTGGAGCGCCCCTTGATGAAGAGATAGCCCTCGGCGTCGAAGAAGCCCAGGTCGCCGGTGCGCAGCCAGCCGTCGGCCAGGAAGATCTCGCGGCTGGCGTCGGGGTTCTTGTAGTAGCCGGACATGACGATGGGGCCGCGCACGATGATCTCGCCCACGCCGGTCTGGGCGTCGGGCTCGTGGATGCGCATCTCGATGCCCGGTATGGGCTTGCCGCACGAGCCCACCTTGACCTGGCCGAAGGGGTTGATGGTCATGATCGGCGCCGTCTCGGTCATGCCGTAGCCGGTGGAGTAGCTGATGCCGGCGTCGCGCAGGAAGACCTCGACGTCCTCGTTCAGCGAGGCGCCGCCGAACATGAAGAAGCGCAGCTTGTCGCCGAAGGACTTGATCAGCTTGCGGCCGGCGACCTTGTGCAGCTTGCGGCGGAAGAAGGGCAGGCGGTAGAGCTTGTTGACGACCAGCTTGCCCTGGATCTGCGGCAGGATCTTCTTGCGGAAGATCTTGTCGATGACCAGCGGCACGGTCAGCACCGCCGTCGGCCGCACCGCCTCCATGGCCGCCAGCAGCTTCTGCGGCGTGGGCAGGCCGCGCATGTAGTGGATGCTGGCGCCGATGGCGATGGGGCAGAGGCAGCCGCCGGTGGCCTCGAAGGTGTGCGCCAGCGGGATGGTGGAGAGGAAGCGGTCGTCGGAGACGATGGGGAAGCGCTCGATGGAGTTCGCCACGTCGACGACGATGTTGCGGTGGCTGAGCATGACCCCCTTGGAGTGGCCGGTGGTGCCGGAGGTGTAGATGATCACCGCCAGGTCCTCGGGCTCCACCTCGGGGAAGCGCAGCTGCGTCTCCTCGGGGATGCCGCGCTGCCGGCCGCGCTTGAACAGGGCCAGCGTCTTCTCGATCAGACCCGGGCGGTGCTTCAGGCGGTCCTCGTAGGTGAAGTCCTCGAGGTCGCAGACGAAGGCCAGCGCCGCGTCGTCGAGCCCCTCGAGCTTCTGGCGCTGCTTGGGCTCGATGTAGATGCCCTTGACCTCGGCGCTGCGCAGGATGTGGCGGGTGTCGGTGTCGGGGAAGCCGGTGAGGATGGGGACGGCGACCGCGCCCATGGAGGTGATGGCCAGGTAGGCGACGACCCAGTTGGGGCAGTTCTCGCCCATGATCGCCACCCGGTCGCCCTTCTGGACGCCGCGCGCGGCCAGGGCGCCGGCGGTCTCCTGCACCTGCTGCTTCAGCTGCAGGTAGACGCAGGGCGCCTCGCCGGCGAAGGCGATCGACGGCAGGCTGCCGTACTTCTCGAACGTCCGCTCCAGCAGGCACTTGATGGTGGCTTTCTCGAGTTCGACGATCATGAGGGCTCCTTTGACCTGAAAATGGTAATCAATGGCATGCGCAAAGTCAATTGCCAGGAAGGGCTCAGTGACGAGTGACAAGTGACAAGTAACTAGGAGCCGCAAGGACCGAACGCCTGGGGCGCGGCGTTCGACCTAGGGCTTTTCCTCGTCACTCGTTACTCTTCACGTGTCACTGATTCGCGTTTGCGCTAGCCGATGATGCCCAGCATGAACACCATGATGAACAGCGCCACGGTCTCGATCAGGCCGATGACCATGATGTAGTTGCCGAAGCCCTTGCCGGTGTCGGCGAAGGCGTCCGACGCCGAGGCGCCCGCCAGGCCCTGGTACAGGGCCGACACGCCCATGGCCATGCCGGCGAAGATGCCCACGCCCAGCAGGAAGCCGGGGTCGAGCCGCTCGCGCGCGGCCTTCAGCGCGTTCATCAGGATGAAGCCGTAGACGGTCTGCGTCAGCGGCGCGCCGACGAAGGCGACCATCATGAACGGCGCGGGCCGGTTCTGGGCGAAGCACTTCTTCCAGGCGCCGATGGCCGCCATGCCGGCCACGCCGGCGCCGATGCCCGAGCCCACCGCCGACAGGGCGCATACGGCGCCGATTCCGATCTGACTGAGGTTCATCTTTCACTCCTTGAAGGGCTTGTATGGCCTTCCCGACCACTCCATGCCCAGGTGGCCGGAGAATTCCAGCATGTTCAGGCGCACGCCGTGGACGACGACCGACAGGGTGCCCATGGCCATGTTCAGCGCGTGCCCGAACAGCAGCACGGCGCCGCCGGCCAGCAGGCCGGGCAGGCTGCCGCCCAGCCCGGCGGCGATGCCGTTGAAGCTGCGGGCGATCTCCACGCCGGCCAGTCCCACGGCGAAGAGGCGGATGTAGGAGATGATGTCGGCGAAGGCGCTGATGCTGCTCAGGGTGGTGGTCAGCAGGTTGGCCAGGCCTGCGGCCAACCCGCGCAGGAAACGCCCCTCCTGGCGGGCGAAGACGACGACGGCGGCGAAGCCGCCGAGGATAGATCGG
>DAHVOV010000199.1 GCA_027318645.1 Candidatus Aminicenantota bacterium | reverse complement strand
CACGAGCGGCTCCATGGCGCCGGCGATCATCAGCGCGATGACGAAGGGCAGGAAATAGGCGAACGCCACGTGAAAGGCCAGCAGCACCGTTGCCAGCGCGGCCAGGGCGTACAGGCACTGCGTCAGCAGCGGATAGCGCTTAGAAAACTCCTTGATCGGCATGAAGCACCTCGCTCGGGTTTGGACGTGTCTAGTGTATCACAGATCATGGCAAACGTGTCCTCTGAGAGGTTCAAGTGGAATCGGAACTGGTCAGCGGCTTTCAGTCCGACGGTCCTTCAAGGTTCCACGTGCCACGTTCCAAGTCCCATGTTAAGGCACATTGCTCTGTATGGCTTTTAACGTGGTACGTGGTACGTGGTACGTGGAACCTCGACGGACTGGGAGGTTTTTCCAGGAATGGGTGGTGGAACCTCCGAGGTATGCCGTACGCCGTATGCCGAGTTTGATGTTCAGTGGTTGGCTTCGCCGCGCTGGTACTGGAAATTGATGATCTGGTCGCGCAGCTCGGCGGCCGCCTTGGCCGGGTTCGCCGCGCGCGAGACCGCGCGCGAGACAGGCAGCAGCAGGCCGCGGCCGTCGGCGCGCAGCCCGGCCTTGAGCGCCGTCTCGAGGTCGCCGCCCTGGGCGCCGATCCCCGGCGCCAGGATCCACATCCTGGGCGCTTCCTGCCGCACGCGGGCCAGGGCCTCGGGCTGGGTGGCGCCGACCACGAGCCCGACGTTGTCGCGGGTGTTCCAGGCCTGCGCCAGCCTGGCCACGGCAACGTAGACCGGCGCGCCGCCGGCGAGCTCGAGGTCCTGCAGGTCGCCGGCGCCGGGGTTGGAGGTCTTGCACAGCAGGAACGCCCCTTTCTCGGGATCGGCCAGGAAGGGCTCGACCGAGTCGCGCCCCAGGTAGGGCGACAGCGTGATGGCGTGGGCGCCGAGGGCCTGGAAGGCAGAGCGGGCATAGGCGTCGGCGGTCGAGGAGATGTCGCCGCGCTTGGCGTCGAGAATGACCGGGATCATCGAGCCCAGGCGCTGCGAGCGCTCGCGCACGGCGGCGATCACCCGCTCCAGCGCCGCCCAGCCCGGGGCGCCGAACTGCTCGAAGAAGGCGGCGTTGGGCTTGAAGGCCGCGGCGTAGGGCGCGGTGCGCTCGACCAGGTCGAGGCAGAAGCGCAGGGCCCCGTCGGCGTTGGGCGAAGGCAGGTCGCTGACATGCGGGTCGAGGCCGACGCACAGGAGCGAGGAGCAGTCGCTGACCCGCTTTTCCAGGAAGGAGAAGAAGCTTTCCATTGTCGGTTCGGCTCCGGTTGGCGTTTCGACGGTCAACGCATTATAGGGGATGGATTGGCTCTCAGTCAATATCCCGGACTTCAGGGAAGAGAAAGGGAAGGCAGAGGGAAAGGCAGAGGGAAGACAAAGTGAGAAAGATTTTTACAGGGCCTTTCCCACTCTCTCTTCCCTCATTCTTCCCTCACTCTTCCCTTTGTTTTCCCTGAGCTCAGTTTATCGCTGCTGTTTTCCGTTTTTCCTGATGGGCGTGATGCATACATTCCTGGCATCCTGCGGCGAGATCCTTTTCCAACATGAATAATCAGGATATCATAATATTATAGGCAATCTCGGATTATCGCAATTGTGCAAATTGAGGAGATTGAGCACGTACAATAGTCTTGGGGGGCTTTTTCGGAGATTTCCACAGGTGAGTGTTGATAGCTCTTTTCGGACATTTTTTGCATGTGCATGCCATGAGATCCCCTGGTTCTCGTCATGTAAAAAATACCCACATTTTCACAAACAATCGAAGTTTTGTTGATATCGAACGCCGCCAATAGCTT
>DAHVOV010000184.1 GCA_027318645.1 Candidatus Aminicenantota bacterium | reverse complement strand
TACGAGGGCGCGCACCTCATGCGCGGGGCTGAAGCCGGCGCCGAGCTCCGCTGCGCCGGCGCCGGCGAGCTTCAGCTCTTCCAGGTGGTCCCGGTGCTGACGGCGCGGGCGGCACTGGAATACTACCGCCGCGAGGTCGAGTTCCTCGACCGCCAGGTGGGGCGGCTGCTGCGCGCCCTGGACGAGTCGCCCGAGGGCAAGCGCGCAGCCGTGGTCGTCTTCGCCGATCATGGCGAGGGGCTGGGCGAGCGCGAGCGCTATACCGGCCACGTGCGCTTCCTGAACCGCCAGTTCATCCACGTGCCGCTGCTCGTCCGCCTGCCGGGCGAGCGGCCCCGCCGCTTCCGCCGGCCGGTCGGCCTGGGCGTGGTCGCGCCCTGGCTGCTGGAGGCGCTGGGCGTGGGCGATTCGCTCATCCCCGCCGCCCCCGTCTCCCTGGCCGACCTGCGCCGCGGCCGCGAGAACCGCGCCCCGGTCCTGTCGTTCACCTTCGCCCCCGCCGCCTCCTGCGACCGCTGCTCGGTGATCCGCTGGCCCTTTCAGCTGATCGTCAACCGCGATGCCGGCGGCACCGAGACCCGCGAGTACTACGACCTGCGGCTGGACTGCTCGCGCCAGCTGTCCGCCGTGCCGCCCGACGTCCTGTTCCGCCGCGAGCCGGGACTGGCTCGCCGCTTTGAAGAGTCGCGGCCGCTCTGGCGCGCCGCCTTCGCCCGTGCCGGGGGCGGGCCGCCCGTTCCCGCCGGCCAGCTCGAGAAGCTGAGGACCCTCGGCTATCTCGCCGGGCCATGAGCGCTCCTGCCGCCTCCCCTTCCCCCCGTCCCGGTTGGGACCGCTGGGAGCCGCTCTTCCGCCTGGCGGTCATCCTGGCCGGCGCGGCGCTGCTGGCCTGGTCACTGCGTACGGGGCGCCTGTTCCCCGGCCTGGGAGGCTCCCTGGCCGCCCCGGCGGCCCGCGGCCTGCGCCTGCTGCTTATGGCGACGACCTCCATATTCCTGGGGGCGTTGGTATGGCGCACCGGGTTCTGGTTCCGCTACCGTCCCTTTGACTCGCGCCGGGTGGAGGCCTGGCCGCAGGTGACCGTCGTCCTGCCCGCCTACAACGAAGGGGAGGCGGTCCTGGCCACCATCGAGGCGATCGTGGCCAGCGACTACCCGGCCGGGCCGCCGCGCGTCATCGCCGTCGACGACGGCTCGCGCGACGACACCCTGCGCCACCTGCTGCGCGCCCGCGAGCGACACCCCGGCCGCGTGGAGGTGATCCGCTTCCCCGCCAACCGCGGCAAGCGCCAGGCGCTGTACGAGGCCTTCCGCCAGGTCTCGACGCCGGTCGTGGTCACCGTGGACTCCGACACCCAGGTGGCGCCCGACGCCATCCGCGAGCTGGTGGCGCCGCTGCTGCTGTCGCCGCGCCTGGGCGCGGTCACCGGCCGCATCCGCATCCTCAACCGCGAGGCCAACCTGCTCACGCGCATGCTGGACGTCAACTTCGCCATGGCCTTCGACTTCACCCGCGCCGTCGAGTCGACGTTCTCCAGCGTCTTCTGCACCTCGGGCGCCTTCTCGGCCTACCGCTTCAGCGCGCTGCGCGAGGTGCTGGACGCCTGGCGCGGCCAGCGCTTCCTGGGCCGCCCCTGCACCTACGGCGAGGACCGCAGCCTGGCCAACTTCCTGCTGCGCCGGGGCCTGGGCACGGCCTTCCAGCGCACGGCCGTCGCCCGCACCCGCGTGCCGGAGAGCGCCGCCGGCATCCTGCGGATGCTCACCCGCTGGGCGCGCAGCAACATCCGCGAGAGCATCGTCTTCGCCGGGCTGATGTTCGGCCGCCGCCGCCGCGGCAACCGCTTCTGGCCCTTCCTGGAGTTCCTCGGCACGTCGGTGCTGGTGCTGCTGCACCTGCTCTGGTTTTACGCCCTGCTGGCCAGCGGCCTGGCCAGCGGCGAGTTCCTGCTGCGCGCCCTGGCCTCGACCGTCCTCTTCGGCTTCCTGTACATGCTCTATTTCATCCGCATCGACGGCGGCCGCGAGTTCCCCTATGCGCTGGCCTTCACCCTGTTCTGCGCCCCGCTGATGGTGGGGATCTTCACCGTCGCCGGCCTCACCCTCACCACCCGCAGCTGGTCCACGCGCTGAACCCGGTCGCGGTTGCATTTTCCATTCGTTGCTCCTAGAATGGGGGCAGGAGACCCCCATGAACCCGTTCGACCTGGCCATGGAGATGGAGAAGGAAGGGGAGAAGTATTACCAGCACCTGGCCGAGAAGACGGCCAGCGCCGGCATGAAGAACATCCTCGGCCAGCTGGCGCTGGACGAGGCCAAGCACTTCCAGGTCCTGCAGAAGCTCAAGGCCTCGGCGCGGGCGGAGCTCGAGTCCACGCCGGTCCTGGCGCGGGCCAAGACCATTTTCCAGCAGCTGCGCGAGGAAAAGGACTGGGACAGCCTGCCCGCCGGGCAGGCCGACCTGTACCGCAAGGCGCGGGACATCGAGACGCGCAGCTTCCGCTTCTACATGGAGAAGGCCCGCGAGAGCGGCGACCCGCGGGTGCAGAAGATGTTCTTCCTCATCGCCGAGGAGGAGAAGCGTCACGAATTCCTGCTGGAGCACCTGCTGCAGTTCATCTCCCGGCCGCAGACCTGGCTGGAGAACGCCGAGTTCAACCACCTCGACCAGTATTAGCGCCCGCCGCTCCGGCCCCCGCCGGGAACGGATCCCGATCCTTCAGCGCAGGCACCTCAGCAGGCCGCTGATCCTCTGGGCCAGCGCAGAGGCCGCCGGCGGGTCGGTGTTGCCCAAGACCGCCACCGTCCAGCCGGGAACAGGGTCGATGTCCAGTTCGGCGTTGATCCCCGGCGCGCCGCCGGCATAGGCCTGCGGGCCGCCGAACCACTCCCCGCCCAGGGGGCCGAGCAATTTGCCGGCGCGCAGCGCCCGGGCGAAGCGGAACAGGTCCATGGCGGTCGAGTAGCCGCCGCCGGCGGAGCTGCCGCGGGCCGGCCGGGTGTAGATATTGATCCGCCGGGGCTCCTTTTCATGGTCACCGTCGTCCCAGTTCCGCGTGTAGCCGCTGGCCACGTTGGCCTCGGGCACGTCGGCGTCCAGGTGGCCAGTGGCGGTCATCCCGGCGGGGGCGTAGACATGGTCGCGGACATAATCGAAATAGTCCTGCCCCGAGGCCTTTTCCACGATCAGGCCTAAAACGATATAGCCGCCATTGGAATAACGCCTTTGGCTGCCCGGCGGGAAAAGGAGCGTTTCGGCGGCGAAGAACGGCAGGTAGTCCTCCAGGCTGCGGATGCGGTCCTTGGGCGTCTCGGCGAAGCGCCGGCCGAAGAAGTCGCCGACGCCCGAGGTCATGTCGAGGAGCTGGCGCACGGTCACCCTGGCCGCCGCATCGCGGTTGGGATAGTCGCTCAGGAAGCGGCCGATCGCGTCGTCCAGGGAAACCGCTCCCTTCTCGACGAGCTGCCCGATGGCCACGCGCGTGAACAGCTTATTGATCGAGCCCAGGTTGAAGCGCGTGTCCGGGCGGTTGGCGGCGCCGAATTCCACGCTGGCCTGGCCGCGCGCCTCGTGCAGGACCACGCTGTCCCCCTGGGCCACCAGCACCACGCCGGAAAAACGGTCGGCCTTGGATCTCTCGTCCATCACGGCGCGGATGCGGGCCATGACCTCCTCGCGGCCGAGCAGGGGCCCCGCCAGGTCGGCCGCGGTCTCGGCATCGATCGGCGCCCCGAAGATGGAAACGATCTTCCTCTCCCCGCCCGCCTCGAAAAGGAAGGTGAACTCCAGCAGCTCCCCGCTGCCGCTGCGGGCCAGATAGCCGGCCGACCCGGCGGTGGCGCGCAGGGCCTTTTCGGGGGTCAAGCTCAGCGCCTCTTTCTTGGAGCCGCGGAAGCGCGCCAGGCGCTCGCCTACGGAAGCGCGCTTCAGGGCGTCGGCGCCGAGGTTCTCCCGCAGGAAAGCCGCCATGGCGCCCTCCCCGTCGGCGTTGAAAGCGGCGAAGTAGGCGGCGGCGCGCCGCCCCTGGACCGTTTGCGGGAAGGCAAAGGCATCGTCGCCCCTGGCCGACGCCGCGATGCAGATCAAAATGGCGGAGAATGCAACGGCTTTTTTCACGGTTCCCATCTGTGCCTCCTCGAACGACTCAGACGCTCCCGTAGCGGGATTAGTTCCAGCCGCGCGATTTTCCTCACTCGCGGTTGTTGGTGAACCGCGTGAGCAGCCGCTCGCGCATGCGGACATAGAGCGGCGGCACCTCGTCCATCAGCCCGCGGCAATAGGCGGTCAGGAAGGCCCTGGCCCTTTCCGGGCTGCGCCGGAAGCGGGCCAGCGCCTCCTTCTCGATCCGCTCCTGTTCGGCGAAGATCTTCTCCTCGAAGGGGCGGCGCATGGCCTGGACCTCGCGGGCGGCGTCCTGGAAGCGCAGGTTGCAGAGGTTGTCGACGGCGTCGATGGTCCAGCGCGCCGAGCGGTCGCTGTAGTTCTCGGGGTCGTACGTCTGGTAGCAGGGAGCCGTGTCGGTGCAGCCGGCGTAGACCGGCACGTAGGGGCTGATGTAGGGGTTGTCCTGGTAGACCCAGTAGACGCCGCCGACGGCGTCCGGCAGCCAGGAGCGCAGCTGGCAGACCATGCCGTAGTGGCCGCGGTGGCGGGCCACCGGCCGGCGGTTGCTCAGCTTGAGCAGCGCCCGCAGGTCGCTGCCCGGGAAGGGGGTGGCCAGCGGGCTGAGCTTCATGCCGCCCTGGCCGTCGCTGACCAGCCACTGCGGCTGGGCCGTGAAGTCGTAGATCGTCCCCTCGAACACCGAGCGCTGGAAGGCGATCACGTCCTGCAGGGAGATCTTCTTCTCCGGGGCGGCGGAGAAGGGGTAGATGGAGAGGGGCTCGACGGTCTGGTAGTAGGGGTTGATGGTGGCCATGGGGTTCTTGCCCAGCTTCCTCTCGGGCCACTTCCTCAGGCCGGGCATGAAGGTGGAGTAGAACAGCCAGAAGCGGCTGGTGGCGAACTCCAGCGGCAGCGGCGCATACGCCTCCTGCCAGACGAACGGCTTCCCCGTTTTCGGGTCGTGCCAGCCGCGGGCGACGGCCTCCTGCATGTAGTTGGAGGAGACCATGAAGCGCTCGGCGTCGGCGGCGTCGATCTCCTTGATGATGCTCCAGTTGGGGATGATCAGGGCCTGGTCGTCGCCCAGGCGCTGGGCGGCCCAGATGGCGCCGGGCCGTCCGCTCTCCCGGTTCCAGCCCGGGCCGATGCCGAAGATCTCCATCACCCAGGCCTCCCCGGGGTCGCCGACGACCAAGTCCTCGCCGCCGTCGCCGCTGGAGGGGAGGAAGCCGTAGGTCTCCATCAGCGCGCCGATGAGCTTCACGGCGTCGCGCGCCTTGCGGCAGCGCTGCAGGGCGAAGATCTCGGCCTGCTCGACGGTCATGATCTGGCCGCCGGTCTCGCGGGAGGCGGCCAGCTCGGGCCGCTGGTCGATGGTGCTCTCGGCGATGGCCAGCTGGTGCTCGTTCATGTGCGGGTAGGCCGAGTGGATGTAGGCGAAGGTCTCGGCCGCCTGCGGGATGGTCCCCAGGACTTCGCCGTCGTCGCGCAGCGGCCGCGAGGGGTCCTGGATGCCCCACAGGACCGCGGCCTTCTCCCCGGGCCGGTGGCGGGCCGCCGGGACGATATAGATCCGCGAGTCGGGGCCGGCGTCGGTATGCGACAGGATGACCGAGCCGTCGGCGGAGGCCTTCCGGCCCACGGCGATGACGGTGCAGCCTTCGTCCTCGGCAGGCCGGGAGACGGCGAAGAGGAGGATCACCAGCAGGATCGGCAGTGTTTTTTTCATGCCGCAAGTGTAGACGAATAGGGGCGCCGATTCAAGACGGCCCTGGCGTCCCGGTCTTAACGAACACACGCGACGCGTAACGCAGAAGAGCGACGAAGCGAACTCTATGTGTTCGTGTTTGTGTAAGTGTTAGTGACAGCTTGAACCGATCTCGTGCTGTTGCAATTCACGAATTACGGATCACGAATTACGATCAATCGTCCTCCTGCTCCTCCTCGTCACTTGTCACTCGTTACTCGTCACTGAGCCCTATTGGCGCCCCTCGCCGAATTGCGGTACAATGCGGCCATGTCCGCAAACGTTTCCCCTGACGACAAAGCTCAATCCCATGAGAGATAAAATCCGCGAGCTGACCCGGGACACCGCCATCTACGGCGTCTCCACCATCGTCGGCCGCTTCCTCAACTTCCTCCTCGTCCCCTTCTACACCCACTTCATCTCCACCGCGGCCATGGGCGTCTACACCAACATTTACGCCTACATCGCCTTTCTGAACATCCTGTACATCTACGGCATGGAAGCCGCCTTCATGAAGTACAGCTCGCTGGCCGCTCCCGGGGAGAAGCGCCGCGTCTTCTCCACCGCCTACCTGGCCCTGACCCTGACCACGCTCCTGCTGAGCGCCCTGCTCTTCCTGCTGCGCGCGCCGTTCAACGCCCTGATGGAAGTCCCGGCCCGCTACCACCGGCTGCTCCATTACGTCGTCCTCATCCTGCTCTTCGACACGCTGGCGGTGGTTCCGTTCGCCAACCTGAGGATGGAACGGCGGGCGAAGCGCTTCGCCTTCCTCAAGCTGGCCAATATCATGGTCAACCTGGGGCTCAACCTGCTTTTCTTCATTCGCTTCCACATGGGCATCGAGGCCATCTTCGCCGCCAACCTCATCGCCTCGGCGGCCACGTTCCTGG
>DAHVOV010000176.1 GCA_027318645.1 Candidatus Aminicenantota bacterium | reverse complement strand
ATGTTCAGGTAATAGTCTTCCTTGGCCGGCCGCTCGTTCATGGGTCCATCATACCCGCCGCGCGCCGGTTTTGCAAATCGCCCCAGGCGGCGAAGCTAACACCCTGACCCGCGAGGCTTTGCCTGCCTCGCGATCGGGGATTGAATGGCCGCCGGGGCGTCCCCGGCGGCGGAACTTACACCCCGACCAGTGGGGCCTTTCCTGCCCCCCTGTCGGGGATTGAATGGCCGCCAGGGCTTCCCCGCCGGCGAAACTTACCCCCGATCCGCGAGGCTGCTACTGCCTCGCGATCGGAGTTTCAATGGCCTGCGGGGCTTCCCCGCAGGCGGAGATTCCTCTCCGATCCGCGAGGCTGCTACTGCCTCGCGATCGGAGTTTCAATGGCCTGCGGGGCTTCCCCTCAGTCGGACTTGCGCGCCCCCAGCTCGCGGTCGATCAGCCACAGCCCCTGCGGGCTGTCATGGATCTGGCCCAGCTGATGAACGATGGCGGAGGCGGTGGCCTCCTCCTCGACCTGCTCCTTGATGAACCATTGCAGCATGATCTGCATGGGATAGCAGCTCTCGGCCATGGCCAGGCGGTACAGGTCATTGATGCGCCCGCTGATGTGCCGCTCGTGCTGCAGGGCGGCGTTGAAGGCGTCCAGCGGCGACTTCCATTCCTTTTGCGGCTCCTGGACGGCCTTCAGGGTCACCCGGCCCTCCATCTCGTTGATGAAGCCGTAGAACTTCATGGCGTGGGACATCTCCTCCCTGGCCTGGGCCTTCATCCAGGCGGCGAAGCCGTTCAGGTTCAGCGACTGGAAGTAGGCGGCCATCGACAGGTAGAGATAGGCGGAAAAGATCTCCTCGTTGATCTGCCCGTTCAGGGCGCTCTGAAGCTTGTCATTGATCATGTCAACCTCCGGGAGCCGAACTATACCATAAACGGGTGCGTTTTGTCATTCACCGTCCGAGACCGGCTCAGGAATTACCTGATGGCCGTCCCGTATTGCATTTTGCCCGGCGATTGCGTATACAAGCGGGGGGCGGACCATCGCCAGGGAAAGGAAAATGGCCCAGGGCTACCTCATCCGCTGCTGGAACTGCATGACCGAATTCGATGCGGCCAGCGCAGCCGACTGCGGCCACTCGCCGCCGACCAAGATCTGCCCCTTCTGCCTCAAGTGCTTCTGCGGCGCCAGCGACCTCTACAAGCGCAATTACGCGAAGAACTGCCCCAGCGAGCTGCTGGCCGACGACGGGACGCCGCGCGACGCCCTGTACCGCAAGATCGGCGAGATCCTGGTCAAGGCCGGCAAGATCTCGGGCGAGCAGCTGGACAAGGCGCTGGACAAGCAGCGCATCCTCAACAAGAAGCTGGGCGAGGTGCTGATCATGATGTCGCTGATCACGCCCGACGAGCTGCAGCTCTACCTGCTCAACCAGAAGAGCATCGAGACCATCGACCTGAAGAACTTCACCCTGGATTCCGGGGTGGTCAGCCAGGTCGGCAGGGGCTTCTGCCTGGACCAGAAGATCGTGCCCATCGAGATCCAGGAGGTGAGGGGCGGGCGCGTGCTGCGCTTCGCCTTCTATTCCCCGAACGATCTCCCCGGCCTGAAGAAGCGCGGCGAGCTGCAGGGCTACAAGCTGATCCCCTACCTGGCCGCGCGCGAGGATATCGAGGCGCTGCTGAAGGAGCTGGAGAGCGGCGACAGGGAGATCAAGATCTTCACCGCCGACGACAGCACCAAGCACCTGCGCGTGCTCAACGCCCTGGTCAAGTCGGCCGTGCTGGCCCGCGCCTCCGACATCCTGTTCGAGCTCAAGGACGCTCAGCTGGCCGTCTTCTTCCGCAACGGCGAGCACCTTTCGCGGGTCACCCAGGCCATCGACGAGCCGCGCGAGTTCTTCGCCAAGCTCAAGGAGGTCTGCGGCCTGCGCGGCCCCGACGAGCGGGCCCCCCGCGAGTCGTGGCTGAGCCTGAGCAAGAACTTCAGCCACATCAAGACCAAGGTGATCTACTATGGCGGCGGCATGCAGGAGAACGTCCGCTTCCGCTTCTTCAACCTCCGCGACTACGCGCGCACGGTCGCCGACCTGCGCCTGGAGCGCGACGAGGTGGAGCGCGTGCGCGCCTTCCTGGGGCGCCCCTCCGGCCTGTTCATCGTGGCCGGCCCGCCCCACAACCGCACCGGCGAGACGCTGTACGCCCTGATGAACACCCTGGCCGGCGAGCGCATCGCCACCGTCGAGAGCAACGTGGTCATGCGCAACGAGCGCTTCTTCCAGATCGAGAACCAGGGCGGCGACGTCGGCGACGCCGTCTACAAGAACCTGCTCTTCTTCAAGCCCGACTCCATGTTCCTGTTCGATTTCCTCCAGAAGAACTACAACCGGCAGTTCCTGGACTTCACCGGCATGGGCAAGCTGTTCCTCGAGCTGCAGGGCTTCTCCTACGAGGAGATCTTCGAGAAGCTGCTGGTGGAGCACGACGTGCCGGCCTCGTTCCTGCTGGACAACCTGCGCCTGGTGCTGTTCCAGCGCCAGGTGCGCCTCCTCTGCCCCGCCTGCAAGAAGCCCAATCCGCAGCCGGCGCGCGCCCTATTCAAGGGCAAGAAGCTCAGCGGCGACTACCAGATCTTCCAGGAGGCCGGCTGCCCCGCCTGCCAGTCCAGCGGCTACGGCAGCGAGGAGTTCGTCTACGAGGTGTTCACCGTCGATGACGCCGAGAGGGCGCTGCTTGAGAAGCGGGACCTGAGCTCCCTGGACCGCAAAATCTCCGAGGCCGGCAACCTGACCGTCTCCCAGAAGGTGCTGAACCGGGTGCTGAAGGGCGAGGTCTCCCACAAGGAGAGCGGCCGCTTTTTTTAAAGCGTCTCCCGCAGACTTTTGCGGAAATCGAAGCCGCAAACGGCGGACCCTTTCTGGTGATTGGCGATCAGCGATCCGTTATTGAAACAACAATAGAGCGATCGTTCATTGCGGTTACTAACACTAACACAAACACTAACACTGAGAAATCTTTCTCTTTACGCGCGAAAGCTATGGCCGCAGTCCAGGCAGACGCGGCGGCGCGGCCGCTGGCGGCGGCACCGCGCCGCCTCCAGGCGCCGGCGGCCGTACAGCCCGGTCCCCAGCAGCAGCAGCATGGCAGCGGGCAGGCTGGCGCGGGCGAGGAGGAAGAACAGCAGCAACGCCAGCAGCAGGAGAAGGGGCAGCAGCGCCCCCAGGACCAGGTCGGCCGCCGGCGGCCCGCCGCCGGCGTGGCGTTCGCTCTCGAAGGGCAGGGTGGCGCTGGAGCCGCAGGCCGGGCAGGCGGGCGGCGGGTGGGTCACTTGTCCAGCAGGATGCGCGTCCCCAGCGCCTGGTTGAACTCGGAGAAGAGCTTTTGCGGCTCGCCGGACTTGAGCTGCTCGGCGAAGATGCTCATGCGCGAGTCCAGCAGGTCGAGGACGTGCAGCAGGTAGGCCTCGCGCGTCCGGGGCACCTCGGGCGAGCCGAATTCCTTCTCGCCGTGGTGGGAGACGATCAGGTGCTGGAGGCGCACGCTGAGCGGCTCGGGGAAATCGGGGATGCGCTTCTTCATGTCCAGGAAGATGGACAGGCTGAGGACCAGGTGGCCGAGCAGCCCGCCGGCCAGGGTGGTCTCCAGCGCCGGCTGCGTCTTGAACTCCTCGGTCTTGCCGATGTCGTGGAACAGGGCGCCGACGAGCAGCAGCTCGGTGTCCAGGCCGTACAGCGGGGCGACGGCCAGGACCAGCTGCAGCAGCGCGTGGGTGTGCTGCAGCAGGCCGCCGGCATAGGCATGGTGGATCTTCTGGGCGCCGTAGGCCTGGGCGAAGACGGGCCCGTACTCCTGCTGGAACATCTCGCTCAGCCGGCGCAGGTGCGGGTCCTTGACGTGGGCGTCGAGGATGGAGAACGCCTCCTGCAGCAGCGCCGCGCTGTCGAAGGGGGGGCGCTCGTCGAAGTCCTCGGGCAGGCAGGCGTCGTCGGCCGGCTCCAGCGGCCGGGCGCGGGTGATGGCCAGCTGCGGCTTGCCGCGGTACTCGCGCACCTCGCCGACGAAGCGGTAGATGCTCCCGGCCTGCAGCATCTTGTGCAGCGGCTCGACGTTGTCCCAGATCTTGGCCGGCATGCGGCCGCTGCGGTCGACCACGACCAGGTCGAGGTAGTCCTTCTTGCTGTTCAGGGACTTGCGGCGGCTGATCTCCTGGACGCGGTAGTACCAGTTGACCGTCTCGCCGGCCTTCAGGCCGGCCAGCGGCTGCGCCGCGTCCTTGGGCTTGTCAAAGAGGTTCATCGCGGGCTCCTCAGCTTGATTTCGATGCGGTAGGCCGAGCGGATCTCGCTCAGCCAGTCGGACAGCTGCTTCTCCATGCGCTGCCGGCGCAGGTAGCTCTCGATCTGCGGCGTCATCTCGACGAGGCTCTGCGGCTCCAGCCCCATCTGCAGGCGCGAGGGCAGGAAGACGCGGTTGTAGTACTCCTCGATCTCCTCGAAGGGGATGACGAGCTCGGTGGGGAACTTCTCGCGCAGGACCTTCTCGTACAGCACCTTCTCGCGGATGAAGGCCTCGAAGTCGTCCCAGCTCATGGCGAAGCCGTCCAGGGTCGCCCGCAGCGCCTCCAGGGAGCCGGCCTTCTGCAGGACCTGCCGCTGCACGGCCTCCCGGTCCTCCTCGTTGACCGTGAACTCGGCGCCGAATTCCAGGGCGATGACCTTGTAGGTGATCAGGTCGTCGAGCGTGCGCAGGAAGAACTGGCCCTCGGACTCGTTCTCGCCGCGCGCCTCCGGGAACAGGGCGACGGCCCGCTCGATGTCATGGAGGGTGATGATCTGGTCGTTGACCTGCGCGGCGATGCGGTCGACCAGGATGGCTTCCGGCCGCGGCAGCATCAGGGCGGGGAGCAGGGCGCAGGCCATGAGGGCTTGAACGGGGAAAACGTATCGCCGGGAACGCATTGTCCTCATGGTAGCAGAAAAGGGTTTTGACCGCAATAAGCACAGCTTGGCATACGGCATGAGGCGTACGGCGTACGGCATACGGCTTACGGGAAAGCCATGTCAGTGGCCTGCGGCATTCTTCGCTTGCGGTTCTCACGACGTCCGTTGATCTATTGAGCCCGTGCTGCTGCCGTTCGCCGAGTTCCGTCCTTCCTTGTCGCGCGCCACGTTGGCTTGATTATTGCTGCTGCCGTACGCCGTCCGCCGTATGTCGTCCGCCGAGTTCCGCTCTTCCCTGTCACGCGTCCCGTTGGCTTGATTATTGCTGCTGCCGTACGCCATCCGCCGTATGCCGTCCGCCGAGTTCCGTTCTTCCTTGTCACTCGTCACTGAGCGCGGAACGCGCTGGAGCGATTGCGCCGGTGCCGCGGACACGGTACAATCGGCCGGAACGCAACTCCCGGAGGTGATCATGATGGCGAAGATAGGCACCTGGCTGCAGCAGGTCCGCGCCCCTTTCCTGCTCCTGGCCGTCGCCCTGTCCCTGCTGGGAACTGCCACCGCCCGCTGGCACGGGTCCGTCCATGCCGGCCAGGCCCTGCTGCTGGGGCTCGGCGTGGTGCTGGCGCACGCCTCGGTCAACCTGTTCAACGAGCTGTCCGACCACCGGACCGGCATCGACCGGCATACGCTGCGCACCCCTTTCAGCGGCGGCAGCGGCATGCTGCAGGCGGGGCGCACGACCCCGCGCCAGGTCGCCGCGGCCGCCTACGGGGCGCTGCTGGCGGCCGGCGCCGTCGGCGCTTACTTTTTCCTGGCCAGCGGCTGGCCGATCCTGGCCTTCATGGCCTGCGGCGCCCTGGCCATCCGCTTCTACACCTCGCACCTGGCGCGCTGGGGGATCGGCGAGCTGGCCAGCGGCCTCACCCTGGGCAGCCTGGTGGTGGTCGGCGGCCATTACGCGCTGACCTCCTTCATGACGGCGGACATCCTCTATGTCTCGATCCCGCCCGGCATCCTCACCGCGCTGCTCCTGTTCCTGAACGAGTTCCCCGATGCCGAGGCCGACCGCCGGGGCGGCCGCCGCCACCTGGTCATCCTGCTGGGCACGAAGCGCAGCGCCGTCCTCTATGCCGCCGCCGTGCTGCTGGTCTTCGCCCTGATCGCGCTGGGCCCGTTCGTACTGAACATCCCCTGGGCGACGCTGATCGCCCTGGCCGCCTCCCCGCTGGGCGCGGCGGCGGCGGTCCTGGCGCTCCGCCACCACAGCGATCCCCCGCGCCTGGTGAAGGCGCAGGGACTGAACGTCGCCCTGGTGCTCGTCACCGACGTATTGCTGGCTTTAGGGTATTGCCTTTAGTGTCGGTGTTGGCAAGAAGGTCAATGAACTGGCCCGGGTGATCCGTGATTCGTGATCGGAACGGCATAACCTGAGATCTTTTTTCCTGCCTTTTCTTTTCACTTTTCACTCAAGTTCGTTCTTTGGCTGCTGCCGTATGCCGTACACCGTTTGCCGTGCGCCGAGTCCCAGCACTTTCTTTTTTTTGTCTTGCCGTACGCCGTAAACCGTGTGCCGTACACCAAGCTCTGTCAGATCAATACACGTTGCCGATCGTCAGAATGAAGTGGAAGTTCTTCTCGGCGGCCTTGCGCAGGTTGAAGCCGAACTCGGCGCGGATCGGCCCCAGCGGCGAGCGGTATTTCAGGCCGAAGCCCAGCGCCCGCTCCAGCTTCTTGGGATTGAAGTCGCTCGACTTGGCAAAGACGTTGCCGATGTCGGCGAAGAACGTGTAGTAGAGGTCCTTGACCGGCAGCAGCACGCTGGGCACGGTCGCCTCCAGGTTGAGCAGCAGCAGGATGTTGCCGCCCTCGGGCTGGTTCTTGTCCAGGTTGATCGGCCCCAGGCGGTCGTTGCCCGTGCCGCGGAAGGAGTGGCCGCCGCCGGCGAAGAAGCGCTCGGTGATCGACATGTCGCCGAAGCCGATGCCGTTCTTCAGCGAGACGCTGAAGGTTCCCTCGCGCAGGAAGGGATAGTGGCGCTGGTAGTTCCAGTAGAACTTCAGGAAGGTGTAGTCCTTCTCGAAGAGCGGCAGGCCCAGCTTCAGGTCGGCGGTGAGGAAGTGGCCGCGGCTGGGATTGAACGAGTCGTTGCGCTGCTCGTCGACGATGGAGAGGGAGAGGGCGGTGGTGTTGAACGGCCGGTCCAGCTGGTCGACGCCGAAGGGCGGGATGGCCAGCCAGTTGAGCTCGGTGCGGTACCAGCGCGCCGAGCCCAGCAGGTACAGGCTGTCGGAGAAGCGCTTGGCCAGCGAGACGCCCAGGCCCCAGCGGGTGAACTTGTAGCTGGGATAGGTCTCGTTCTCCTCCCAGAGCTGGAACGTCGAGGTGATGCGCTCGCGCAGGAACAGCGGCGTGTCGATGGTCAGGGTGCCGCGGCGGTCGTTGACGATCAGCCGCTTGTCGCGGGTGGCCACGCCCAGCTGCAGGGTGGCGGCCACCGCCGAGGTCGAGCCCAGCGGGTTGCGCTCCTGGTATTCCAGGGTGCCGCGGGGGCCGCGGCGCTCCTCCCAGCCGATGCCCAGGCCGTAGGAGCGCGAGCGGTCGGGGGTGACGCGCACCAGGACGTCGCAGGCGTCGCCGGCGGCGGCGATCTTCTCCACGCGCACCTCGGAGAAGACGCCGCTGTTCTCGACGTCGGCGCGGAAGGCGTCGACGCGGCCGCGGCGGTACGGCTCCCCGCGCCGCAGGGGGAACAGCCGGCGCAGCAGCCCGCGCTGGGCGGCCGAGGCGCCGATGAGGATCAGGTCGCCCATGCGCCACTGCCGCCCCTCGTCGATGGTGACCAGCAGCGCCTTCTCGTCGCCGGCCGAGAGCTCGGTGCTGACCGCGGCGTCGTCGTAGCCGTGCTCCCAGTAGTATTCCTGCAGGCGGGCGATGTCGTCGCTGAACTGCCTGGGCACGTAGGGGCTGCCGGTGCGGCTCTTCATCAGCCGGACCAGCTCGTCGCGGCCGAAGGCCCGGTTGCCGCGGAACTCGATGTCGCCCATGCGCAGGGAGCGGCCCTCGCGGACGACCACCTCGACGTCGGCGCGGCGGCCGCGGAAGCTCGGCTCCAGGCGGATCTCGATGGGCGAGATGCCCTGGTAATAATAGTAGAGCTTGAGCACCTCCAGGTCGGCGATCAGGGAGTTGAGGCGCAGCCAGAACACGCGGTTGAAGAACAGGTCGTCGGCGCGGATGATCTCGTGGACCCGGGCGTCGCTCACGGCCTGGTTGCCGCGCACGGTCACCTGCCCCAGGCGGTAGCGGCGGTTCCGGCGCGCCGTGAACACGATCGTCTTGTCGCGCCCCGTGGTGGCCAGCGAGGACTCGACGCGGGCATCGAGGTAGCCCTTGTTCTTCAGGTAGTTCAGCAGCCGCGCCCGGCTCTCCTCCTCGGCCCACTTCTCGAAGACGTGGCGCTCCCAGACGTCGGCGATCAGCGGCATGCGCCGGCTCATGCCCTGGAAGAAGAAGTGATAGCGGAAGCCGCAGGACACCGTGACCGTCAGGTTGACCGCCGGGCGGCCGGGATCGGGGAACTCCTCCCGCACCTGGATCTCCGGGTAATAATAGAGGCGCTTCTTCAGCAGCTGCCGGGCGCTTTCGGTCTCGCGGGCGAAGACGTCGGGGACGTAGTGGGAATGGCGGGCATAGAGCCGGCGGATGGGCCCGGCGAGCTCCGGGTCGTCGATGTCCACCGTCAGCTGCGCCACGCGGGCGATGCTCCCGGGGGCGACGACGAACTGGACGGCGCAGGAGGCGCCGTCGCGGGAGAGGGTGACGCGCGGGGAGGCCTGGGCGTTGAAGAACCCCCGCGCGCGCAGCAGCGCCAGCAGCTCCTCGCGCGCCTTGGGCAGGAGGCTCTCCTCGTACAGCTCGCCCCGGCGCAGCGAGTAGATGGCCGCGCGCATCGTCCGTGCCGCCAGCGGCGGGTCGCCGGCGAACTCCACGGCATGGATGCGCGGCTTGCGGCGCAGGACGAACAGTACGTCCAGCAGGTCGCCGGGGCGCTCCAGCACCTTGGTCTCGATGTCGGCGAAGACGCCGGCGCGGTTGAGGTTCTCGATGCTGCGCCGGACGTCGGCGTAACGGTAGGGATCGCCGCTGCGCACGGCGACCAGGGGGCGGTAGGCGCCCAGGCCCGCCTCGACCCGCTCGCCGGCGCCGAGCAGCAGGATCTCACCGACGTGCCGCTGCGCCCAGGCGGATGCCTGCGCCGGGGCCGGCGCCGGCCGGGCGGCGGCCAGCGCCAGCAGCAGCAGCCCGGGGACGATGCGGCGGCGCATGGCGGGCTCAGCGCCGCGAGCGCAGGCGCAGGTCGAGGCTGTAGCGGCCTTCCTGGTTGCGCATGGCGATCAGCGAGATGCTGGGCGAGAGCTGGTACTGCAGGTAGACGATCTGCTGGCGCGTGGCCGAGAGGTCGGTGGAGTAGACGACCACCACGTCCTTGGCGAACGTCGTGCCGATGGTCAGACGCGAGGAGTTCACCGTTGACTGGTCGGAGAATACGGGGTCGATGCGCAGCAGGTTGATCCCCAGCAGCTTGTTGGCGCGGTTCTTGATGTCCTCGGTCAGCTTGGAGGTGACCAGGGCGGTGCTGCTGTCGCGCGAGCTGATCTCCGAGGAGCCGGTGCGCTGGAACATCTCGCCCAGCGAGACCAGGGCGATGATGTCCTGGAAGGGCAGGGGCGGCGAGGCGGTCAGGGACGGCTTGGCGCGCGAGGCGCTGCCGTTGATGTCGAAGCGGATGCGGTAGCTCTGCACGAAGGCCTCCGACTCGACGTGGATGAGCGGGTCGATGGCGGCCTTGTTGTTGAACACCAGGCGGGCCTTGAGCAGGTTGAAGGAACGGTCGGAGAAGTAGATCTCGCCCTGGTTGCCCTCGCAGGCGCCGTTCAGGACGGGGAAGCTGGCCGTGCCGCCCAGGCGCAGCTTGAAGCGGCCGCGGATGCGCCCCAGCGAGTTGCGCATCAGGATGTCCTCCGTGGTCATGGCGATGTCCAGGCGCAGCATCTCCAGGATCTTGGACTCGGCGGTGGACAGCTGCGAGCGGGTGTTGAAGACGATGCGCTCGTCGATCTCGCGCTGCCAGTCGACCGACTGGAAGTTCAGCGTCCCGGCCAGCGTCAGCCGGCGGTCCTCGTACTTCAGGTTCAGGTCGGGATTGACCAGGCAGGATACGCGGTCCATGGGATAGAGGCGCAGCCCCCGGCCCTGCAGGCCGAAGCTGAGCCGCCGCAGCCCGCCGTCGGCCAGGGCCACGTGGCCGCTGCCTTCCACCGGGCCGCCGCCCATGCGCCCGCGCAGCGACTGCAGGATGAAGTCGGCGCCGCTGAAGGTGACCGTGCCCTGGAAGTCGTCCAGCGAATGGGAGAAGCCGGGCAGGGAGAGGGTGCTGCCGGTGAAAACGGCGACGCCGCGGCTGCTGATGCCGCCGCCGGGGGCGTTGATGAACTGCCCCAGCAGGCGCATGGCGCCGACGTTGTTCCGCCAGGGAATGAGCAGGTCCAGGTTGCGCAGGTCGAGGCGGAAGGAGCCGGAGTAGCGGCCCTGGCCGCGGGCGAGCTCGACGGAGAAGGGCGAGGGCCCGGACTCGTGGGTCGACTCGCCGGTGAGGTTCAGGCGGAAGTTGGCGAAGTCGGTGAGCAGGCTGCCGCTGGCGGCGAGGGCGAAGCCGCGCTCGGGGTAGTATTCCAGGCCGCGGCCGCGGACGGTCAGCCGCAGGGGATCCGTCATGAAATCGCCGGCGCCGCCGATATCCAGGTCGACGCGGCCGCGGAAGCCGCCCAGCAGCCGGGCGGCATCGAGGTCGGCGACGCCCCCATGCAGGTCGAAGCGCCGGCGGGCGAAGTCGATGCGCGCGTCGCCGCGGGCGTGGCCGCCGCCCAGGTCGAACTCCAGCCCTGTCAGCTCGATGTCGCGCAGGTGGGTGCGCAGGTCGCCCTGGACGTTTTCCAGGCCCAGGCCCATGAACGCCAGGCGGGGGGCGGTGATGCGGCCGCGCACCTCGGGCTCGGCCACGGCCTTGCCGGCGCTGTAGGTGACGTCGCCGGCGACCTCCCCGGCCAGGGCCAGGTCCAGCCCCAGGACGCGGGTGATGACCCGCGCTTCCCCGCGCAGGTCGGGGAAGCGGAAGGTGGTGTGGCCGGGGACGATGGCCAGCTCGATGCGCGAGGCCAGGCGCGGGCCGGAGACGGCGAAGGCGCCGCTCGTCCCCGGCGGCAGGTGGTGCACCTCGCCCGTGAAGGCGGAGATGGGCTGGCGGTTGGCCTGGAACCCCGCCAGGCGGAAGCGGCTGTCGAAGCGCTTGTGCCCCGCGCGGCGGGTGAAGACGAGCTCGAAGTCGCCGCCGCCGCCGCTCAGCTTCCAGGGCAGCAGGTCGATCTCCAGGTAGTAGCGGGCGTAGGGGGCGATGTTCTCGCAGCCGCGCATGGCGGCGGTGATGCGGATGTCGCCGTCATGGGCGCGGGTGTCGATGCGGCCGCGGATGGCGACCTCGCCGGCGCTGGTCTGCAGTTTCTCGCCGGCGAAGGTGGTCAGGTGGGCCTGCTTGTCGCGCTGGAACTCGATGCGGCCGCGGGCGACGAACGGCACGGTGGCCAGCGGCCGGGACGGCGCCTCGTCGAGCTCGGCGCCGCCGCGGATGAACCCGGGCACGAACTGCACCTCGCCGCGGCGGACGAGGCCGGCGAGCGGGACGTCGCGGGTGATGTCCAGGACGTCGGCGAGGGCGGCGGCGGGCAGGTCCTGGAAGCCGATGCGCGTCTCCCCGCCCCGGCTGGCCAGGCGCAGCGACGACCGCGCCAGCCCGCTGTCGAAGGCGGCTTCCAGCTCCAGGGCGCCCTGGCGGCTGTCCCAGCGGAGCTGGCCGTCGAGGGCGGCCAGGCGGGTGTCCTTGACGCGGCAGGAGGGGCTGCTGAAGTTGGCGCTCGCGCGCACGAGCCGCTGCCCGTCGCGGGACAGGCGGGCGTCGGCGTAGGTCAGGCCGCTGACGGTCAGCTCGCCGAGCACGGGCTTCAGGACGTTCTGCAGGTCTCCCTGCAGCGCGGCGTTGAACTGCCAGGCGCCCTTGGGCAGCAGGTGGCCGTAGGCGGCGACGCGCAGGTCGCGGGTCTGCCAGTCGAAGCGGCTGATCTTCCAGGCGTCGCCCTGCTGGTAGAACTCGGCGCTCATGCCGCCCTTCAGCGTCACCGGCTCGCCGCTGACCGGCAGGGTGACGCTCAGGTGCGGCGAGTCGATGCGGAAGGAGAACTCGCCGGTCAGGCTGCCCGACTGCAGGTTGACATGCAGGAGCCGGGCCTGGACCCCGCCGCCGGCGAAGTGCATCTCGCCGTCGCGGACGCGGATGCGCTGGATGGCGAAGGAGGAGCCGAGCCCGCGGCTCCCGGGCCGGGCCTTGAGCAGCGAATCGTCGAGGGCGAAGACCGGCTTCTCGATCTCCAGGCTGACCGCCTTGCGGCGCATGAACAGCGACGCCGGCGGCAGGTAGACGTTGACGCGGTCGAAGGAGACCAGGTTGCGGCCGCGGATCGGGAAGTCCTTGATGCCGCGCACCTCCAGCCCCAGGGGGAAGAGGGAAAGGCGCACGTCGCGAAAGCGAACGGCGACGGCGCCGTCGCGCGCGATCAGCCGGTACACATAGTAGCGGGCGCCGAAGTAGGCGCCGCTACAGAATAAAAGTATAAAAAAAAACCGATCAGCAGCTTGACGCGCTTCTTCATCGGTCAGGATTTCACTTTTTCCCAGTCCTTCAGGAACCGCTCCATGCCGTTGGCGGTCAGGGGGTGGTTCAGCAGCTGCGCCAGGGTGGCGAAGGGGATGGTGGCCACGTGGGCGCCGATGCGCGCCGCCTCCACGAAGTGCAGCGGGTGGCGCACCGAGGCCACGATGATCTCGGTGGCGATGTCGTAATTGTCGTAGATGAGGGCGATGTCCTCGACCAGCGACATGCCGTCGCCGGAGATGTCGTCGACGCGGCCGACGAAGGGGGACACGTAGGTCGCCCCGGCCTTGGCGGCGAGCAGCGCCTGCGAGGGGGAGAAGATCAGCGTCACGTTGGTCTTGATGCCGCGTCCGGACAGGGTCTTGACCACCTGCAGCCCCTCCAGGTTGATGGGCACCTTGATGACCACGTTGGCGGCCAGGGCGGCGTAGGCCTCGGCCTGGGCGATCATCTCGGCGGCGGAGGCGGCGGTCACCTCGACCGAGACCGGGCCGGGGACCAGCGCCAGGATCTCCCGGATCAGGGGCAGGAACTCCTTGCCCTCCTTGGCCACCAGGCTGGGGTTGGTGGTGACGCCGTCGATCACGCCGTACGCCAGGGCCTTCTTGATCTCCGCGATGCTGGCCGTGTCCAGGAATATCTTCATGCTGCGACTCCCTTCGTTTTCGTCCACCATTATAGCAAATGGCGTGAATTAATCAATGCGATGGGCCGACGCAACAGGCTTCCGCAATATCGAGCGATCGTGACGCCCCTAAAGGCCCCCGACGAGGGGGTTAACGCGTAACGCGTGACCGCAATGAACAGGCCTGGCGTTATGCGTGATGAGGATCAGCATCGGCTCGATTCGATGCTGTTCCTTTTCACTTGTCACTCGTCACTTGTCACTGAGGACAATCCGCTGCGGTTGCCGTATGCCGTCGACCGTATGCCGTACGCCGAGTTCCTGTCAGTTCTTCTTCACCGCCCTCCCGCTCGAGCTCGAGGACGAGGACGATCCGGAGGAGTGGTGGGAGCCCGAGGACGACGAAGAGCCGGACGAGTGGCGGGAAACGGAGGACGAATGCGAGCCGGAGCCGTAGGAATGGCCGGAAACCGACCGGCTGGAGCCCGAATCGGCGCGCGAGACGCCCGAGGAGGACCAGGTGCCGCCGCCGGACGACGAGGACGCGGAAGACGAGCCGTAGGTGCGGCCGGAGTACCCGCCGCCGGAGCCGTGCGAGGAGATCACGCTGCCGCCAGCGCCGTCGCTGTCGTCCGCTTCATAGGCGCGGGAGCGGGTGGAGCCCTGGAAACGGGCCTCGCTCGCGGCGGTCGAGCGCCCGGCGGACAGGATGCTGCCGATATAGCGCCGCGTGCTGGCCGTCTCGCCGGCGGAAGCGGAGCCGAAGGAACGGTAGACGACGCGGCCTCCCGCCAGGGAGCGGGACGCATAGCCGGCGGTCGCGGTCGGCCCGGCGGAGGCGGCGCCTGACTGGGCGCCGCCCGAGGAGTAATAGGACAGGTAGGAGGGCTCTCCGCCCTTCTTCTTCCTGACCGCCGTGCCGCCGGAGCTGCCGGAGGACGATGAGGAGCCGCCCGAGCGGCTGCGGGTGCTGGAGCTGCCGGAGGAGTCCGACTTGCGCACCACGCCGGTCCCGGATTCCCCGGAATCGCCGGACTTGCCGCGGTAGACGCGGGTGCTTGAGGAGTCGCTCGACGAGGGGACGTAGCGGACGCGGTCGGAGGACTCGTCGGCGGACTTGGCGCGCAGCGCATCCTCGCCGGACTTGATGACGGTGCGGCGGACGCTCTTGAATCCGGTGGGGGCGGCGTCGTAGCGGTACACGGCGCTGTGGATGTCGGATCCCTGGGCGCGGTACTTGTCGGCGCTGACGATGGCTCCCTGCTTGTAGGTCAGCGAGCGGCCGCGGGCGTTGATCACGGTGACCTTGGCCGAGTCCAGGCGCTCCAGGGGGGCCGAGCCGCGATAGGCGATCGCGCCGTTCTGGCTGAGCGTCGCCTTGTTGACGGCCACCCGGCGCATGTTGGCGGCCGAGAGCTCGTGCTTGCGGATGATGATGGTGGAGCGGGAGTGATGGGGGATGCCGCGGTGGTAGTCGTAGTGGCGGTCCCAGCGGTCATGGACGATGATGACCGGGCGGTTCCACCAGCTCAGCGGGCACCAGCCGTAATAGTCGTTGTCCCAGAACCAGGAGACCCAGGCCGGCGACCAGTGGTAGGAGGGGATCCAGTACCAGCCGTTGCCGTAGCTCCAGTGCCAGCGGCCGTAATGGTGGGTGAACCAGCCGCAGGGGTCGTAGGAGACCCACACGTACCCGTAGTAGGGATTCCACACCCAGCGGCCGTTGGCGTAGGGCATCCAGTCGGCGCCGATGTTGTAGGGGCACCAGACATAGGAGCCGAACTCGGACATGTAGGTCCAGCGGCCCGAGCGCGACATCTCGTATTCGTCGTCCTCATAGCCGCCCTGCAGGTAGCGCGAGGAGCCGTAGCGGGCGTAGCCGAGCTCGCGGTCCTGCTCCTCGTTCCAGCGGTCGAACTCGTCCTTCTCCGAGGCGGCGAAGTAATAGGGGCGCTCGGTCATCTCGCCGCGCGCCATGACGATCTTCTGGTTCTCGCGGACATTGCGGCCGCTGTCGCGGCCGGCCACCTCGGCGACGCCCTGCAGGACGAGCACCTCGGTGCGCTCGCCGTCGGCATTGATGCGGTATACGCCCTTGTCGAGGAGGAAGATGCCGCAATCGGGGGTCTGCACCTCGATGCTTTTCTCCTGGTCCAGGTTCTCGACGTCCAGGCAGATGCTCCCCGCCTCGAGGCGGATGGCCAGGTCGGTGCGCCGCAGCTGCGGCACCTTCTCCAGGATGACGGTGATGTCGACGTCGAGGCGCAGGTAGTTGAGGCGGCCGAGGTAGATCGACATCCGGCCGTCGCTGGTGCCCGCCGTGTCCTTCTCGAACAGGGGCAGGTTGGCCGTGGCCTCCTCGTTGCCCTCGTCGTAGGAGCGCTGGACGAATCCCTCGCCCTCCATGGTCTTGATGCGCACCACCTTGGCATTGTCGTAATATTTGGCTTCGTTGGCGTTCGGTTGCAGGTCGTCGGACCAGCCCGCGCCCGACAGCAGCAACAGGCTCGCGACCGCGATCAAGGTCTTGTTCATGTTGACCTCCTCATTCAAGTCCACTCAAAAGAAAGCATTCTCCATGCCAACTCTTCGGCGGGCGAACTGTCCTGTTTTCGTGACAGCCTGGCCGCAACCGGGAAAAATCAGGGCAGTGGCCGGTCCCGGCGCAGGCGGCCGTAGATCTCGGTCAGTCGCCGAAGCCGGCCGCCGATCTCCGGGGTCAGCGCCCCCGGCTTCAGGCGCCAGCGCCAGTTGCCCTCGGGCCGGCCGGGAACGTTCATGCGGAAGCGCTCGTCGAAGCCCAGGACGTCCTGGACAGGGAAGACGGCCAGGCGCGCGATCGAGGCCATGGCCAGGCGGATGAAGTGCCAGTGGAACTCGTCGCGGCTGCCGAGGCCCATGTACTCCAGGACGGCGCGCTTCGTCTCCTCGCCGGTCTCCGTCCCGTAGAACCAGCCGTTGCTGGTGTTGTTGTCGTGGGTGCCGGTGTAGACCAGGCAGTTGCCATGGGCGAAGTTGTGGGGCAGGTAGGGGTTGTCGGCGCGGCCGTCGAAGGCGAACTGCAGGATCTTCATCCCCGGGAAGCCCAGCGAGTCCCGCAGCGCCTCGACGCCGGGGGTGAGCTCGCCCAGGTCCTCGGCCAGAAGGGGGAGCGGGCCGAGCTCGCCCTCCAGGTGCGCGAAAAAGGCCTGGCCCGGGCCCGGCCGCCACTGGCCCCTGACGGCGGTCTCTTCCTCGGCCGGGATGGACCAATAGGTGTCGAAGCCGCGGAAATGGTCGATGCGCAGGCAGTCGACCATGCGCAGCAGGTGGGCGATGCGCTCCCGCCACCAGCGCAGGGTGGGAGCGTGGAGCCCCCGCTCGCCGTCCCAGCGGTAGAGCGGGTTGCCCCAGCGCTGGCCGCTGGCGCTGAAATAGTCGGGAGGGACGCCGGCCACGAACGCCGGCCGGCCGCTGCGCGCGTCGATCTGGAATATGTCGGGGCGCGACCAGGCGTCGGCGCTCTCGAAATTGACGTAGAAGGGGATGTCGCCGATGAGGCGCACGCGGCGGCGGTTGGCCGCCGCCTTCAGCGCCCGCCACTGCTCGAAGAAGGCGAACTGCTCGAAGCGGCGGCGGCGCACCTCGCCGTCCAGCTCGCGTCGCCAGCGCTCGAGGGCGGCCGGCTCGCGGCCGGCGATGTCCGCCGGCCAGGCCGTCCACTGGAACGTGCCCAGGCGGTCGGCCAGGGCGCGGAACAGGGCGTAGTCGTCGAGCCAGTGGCGCTGCTCGCGGCAGAAGCGGTCGAAGGCCTCCGCGTCCTCGCCGGCGGCGGCGGCGAAGAAGCGCCGGGCGGCCGCCCGCAGCCAGGCGGCGCTGAGCTCGGCGGCGGCCTCGAGGTCGCAGAAGTCGCCGGCAGCGCCGGCGGCGGGAATGTCTCCGGCGCCGAGCCAGCCGCGCTCGCGCAGCCCCTGGGGGTCGATCAGCATCTCGTTGCCGGCGAAGGCCGACGGCGAGGAGTAGGGGGAGAACTGCCAGTGCGGGCACACCGGGCCCAGGGGCAGGAGCTGCCAGAAGGAAGGTGGCGGTTGTGGGCTCCGGCCCGGGCGGCCTGACCGCCGCCGGC
>DAHVOV010000173.1 GCA_027318645.1 Candidatus Aminicenantota bacterium | reverse complement strand
GTGACCGCGGCGAACGGCTCGGCGGCGGAAAACTGCTCGGCCGGGCCGTGGAACAGCTTCAGCCCGTACAGCCGCTCGGCATCGGCGACCAGCGCCGCCGAGGGCTCGATCCCCTGCACGCGGTAGCCGGCGGCGCGGGCGAGGTTCAGGAAGATGCCGCTGGCCGCGCCCACGTCGAGCAGCGAGGAGCCGGGCGGCGCCAGGCGGCCGAGCCGCTTCAGGATGGCGGCGAAGTTGCGCCCGCGCCCCTCCCCTTCCTGGCTGTACTCCTCGTCCTCCAGGGCGGCGTAGAAGCGCTCGATGGCCTCGGCGTCGGGGACCGGGTTGGCGAAGACGAAGCCGCAGTCGCGGCAGGAGAAGAGCGTCCAGCGCGAGCCGTAGTGGCTGTCGGTGATGCGGAAGTCGTCGGCGCCCAGCGCCTGCGGCTCCACCGTCCCCTTCTTGAAGAGGGCGATGCCCCCGCCCCGGCACAGCGGGCAGCGATCGAGCGGGGTCAGGTTCATTCCTGCCTTTCCTGCCGGACGGGCCTGACGGGTCCGACCGGTCCGACGCTTTCCGGGAAGAAATGCTCCTTCCAGAACTCCACCGCGGAGCGCGCGTTCTCCGCCGACTTGCGGCCGCGCACGCCGTGCCGCTCGCCGGGGTAGATCATGAGCTCCACGGTCTTGCCCTGGTCGAGCAGGCGGTCGAGCAGCTGCAGGGAGTTCTGCATGTGGACGTTGTCGTCCATGGAGCCGTGGGTCAGGCGCAGGTTGCCGCGGTAGGAGTCGACGCGGGAGAGGACCGACGACTGGCGGTAGCCGTCGGGGTTCTCCGCCGGCGTGTCCATGTAGCGCTCGGCATAGACCGAGTCGTAGAGCGACCAGTCGATCACCGAGTATTCGGCGATGCCGCAGGAGAAGCGCCCGGGGTCGGAGACCACGGCCAGGGCGGCGACGTAGCCGCCGTAGCTGCCGCCCTCGATGCCGATGCGCGCGCCGTCGACGAAGGGCAGGGTGCGCAGCCAGTCGACGGCGCCGCCGTAGTCGGCCATCTCCCACTTGCCCAGGCAGCGGTGCATCCGCTCCTCGCCGCGCTTGCCGAAGTGGCCGGAGCCGCGGTGGTCGACCGACAGCACGATGATCCCCTCCTGGGCGAGGTAGTACGCGTCCATGCGGCGCGGGAAGGCGTCGCGCACGCCGCGCGCCCCCGGGCCGCCGTAGATGCTGAGGACGACCGGGTACTTCGCCGCCGGATCGAACCCCGGGGGCAGGATCCAGGCGGCGGGCAGCTTCAGGCCGTCGGCGGCGGGGATGCGGAACAGCTCGGCCTTGCCCAGGGCGTACTGGGCGAACGCCGGCAAGGCGCTGTCCCCCAGCCGGCGCACGAGCCGGCCGTCGCCGCCGCGCAGGTCGAGGACGGCGGGGCGGCTCAGCGATGACCAGCGGTCGATGAAGAACGAGCCCCGCGGCGACGGAGTGGCCATGTGGCTGCCGGCCTCGCGGGTCAGGCGCAGGGGCTCGCCGCCGTCGAGGTCCACGCGGTACAGGTCGCTGCGCGTGGAGTCCTCGCGGTCGGCGCTGAAAAAGACGCGCTTCCGCCCTTCGTCCACGGCGTCGATGCGGCTCACCGACCATTCGCCGCGGGTGAGGGCCCTTTCCCGGCCGTCGGCGCCACGGAGGCTGGCGTGCGCTGGAAGTTCCAATCCAGAGGGGTTTTCGGCGGAGTGTTCGATGTGAATCTCTACCGAATACTTCAAGCAGCCCCCGGGGGGGCATCCGAGAGAGCCCTCCACTACAGCCTGGCGGACGGGCGGGAGCT
>DAHVOV010000165.1 GCA_027318645.1 Candidatus Aminicenantota bacterium | reverse complement strand
CCGCACCATCACGAGCCACTCGGGCTTGCGGGCCCGATACATGTTCTTGCAGTAGGGCGGCTGTTGGGGGACCGTGCAGTTCGGGTCCTTCAGGATGCCCTTTTTCTCGGCCTCAGTCAGGGATGCGAGCATCTCCGGCGTGCGGTTCACGATGATGACGGGCTTCTTCTGCCAGGGGATGGTCACCTGCATACCCGGCTCCACCGGCGCCAGATTGAAGGTCGTCGAGGCGGCCGCGGTTTCGGCGGCGGTGGGCTCGAGGCTTTCCACAAGGGCCACGGCCACCGTTCCTGCGATCCCCGCCCCCACGGCGGAGGTCGCCGCGATCAGGAATCGCCGCCTCCCCTGGTTGGCGCCGTCGCTCGACCCTTGCGGGCCTTCGTTCGTCTTCGTCATGCCATCACCTCGACTTTCAGTATCGTTCGTTGGGCCGCCTAGGAGCGCGCCTCAAGGCGCCTTGGCTGTCTCTTGCCATCCCTGTCCGGCCACCGTGTCCTGCCCGTGACCACCCCCCTCCACCCACGCCCCCGCCTCCACGCGTAGGCCCCGATAGTCGCGGCCACAGGGACCCATGAGACAGACATAGGCGGGCATCAGGGCCTCGGGGGGCGGCCAGGAGGCCGACAGCGCCCCCGGGTGGGTGCGCAGCCGCATCTCGGTGCGTGCCGGGCCCGGATCGAGGACGTGGACGCGGATGTTGGTGTTGCTCAACTCCTGGGCCCACATCAGGGCGAGGTTGTCGGCGCCGGCCTTGGCAACGCCATAGGCCCCCCAGTACCCCTTGGGTTGCGTGGCGCAGGCATCGCTCGTAAACACCAGCACCCCATCGGGGGCCTCCGTCAGAAGCGGCAGGCAGGCCTGGGTGAGCAGGAAGGGGGCGGTGAGATTGACCTGTAAGGTCCGCTCCCAGATATCGAGCGGATGGAAGGCAAGCGGCGTCAGGAGATCCAGGGCCGCGGCGTTGTGCAAGATCCCATCCAGGTGGCCGATCTCGGCGCGCACGGCGGCGCTCAAGGCGGCGTAGTCGGCGGCGGTGGCCACGCCGAGGTCCAGGGGATGGGCCGCGGGGGTGGGGCCGCCCTGGGCCACAATCGCATCGTAGACCGCCTCAAGCGCCGCCACATGCTGGTCGAGCAGTACCACCTCGGCGCCGTAGCGCGCGAACGCCAGCGCCGCGGCCCGGCCCAGGCCCTGGCCGGCGCCTGTGACGAGCACGGCGCGGCCGGTGAGGCACGCCGCAGTCGGTGGGGAATGCGCCATCGGACCTCTCTCCTACAGGGTGTGGACGAAGGCGGCGAGCGCCGTCATCTGCGCGGTCGTGAGCTTCGCTGCGATCGTGCGCATGATGGCGTGCGGATCATTGGTCCGGGTCTTGGCCTTGAAGGCCTGGAGCTGGGCTACGATATAGGCCTGATGCTGGCCGGCGAGCCTCGGGAACCACGGCAGCAAGCCGCGGCCGCTGGACCCATGACAGGCCATGCAGGCCGGCAACTGTTTGCCGATCTCGCCTCCGAAGTAGAGCGCGCGCCCGGCGGCCACGAGCTTCGCGGGGGCCGGCTGTCCGGGGGCCCCCTTCTGGCTCGCGAAATAGAGGGCGATGGCGCGGATCCTGTTCGGGGGGATGGCGGCGGCCATGCCCCACATGATGGACTGCGCCAAAGGATCGGCGCGGGTGTGGTTGCGGAAGTCCTCGATCTGTTTGACGAGATAGGGCTCGCCTTGGCCGGCCAGGTTCGGGAACTCACCCAGGGGCGAGATGCCGGTCATGCCATGACAGGCCGCACAGGTGCTGGCCACGAGCGCGGGGGTCTTTAGGCCCGTGGCCACCAACGGCGGCCGCCGCCCGGTCAAAAGCGGTGCCGGAGCCTTGGCGGCCTTGGCCTTCGCCTTGGGGGCGGCCTTGGCCGCGGTGGCCTTCGGCTGATGGCCTGGCTGCGCCTTGGCCGGGTGCGCGGCGTAGGCGACCGCCGTGACCGCGAAAAGTCCCAGACCCATTCCGAATGCCTTAGATGCCCAGCTCATGC
>DAHVOV010000155.1 GCA_027318645.1 Candidatus Aminicenantota bacterium | reverse complement strand
ACCGACTTCACGCTGGTGCCGGGTCGCCGAGTAGCCGTCGTTCTCCACGTCGCCCACCTGCAGGACGAACTGTTTCTTGAAGGGCGCCCAGTAGGCCGGCATGGCCGCGAACAGGGTCTTGACGTTGGAGGGGCCGACGATGTCGACGCCGCAGGCATAGAGCTCCGGCGTGAAGACCAGGCCGGCCAGGGTGGCGTAGCCGCCGTAGGAGCCGCCGTAGATGCAGACCTTTTTCGGGTCGGCGATGCCCTGGCGAACCGCCCATTTCACGGCATCGGTCAGGTCGTGCTGCATCGAGCCGACGCCCCACTGCTTGTCCCCGGCGTGCAGGAACTTCTTGCCGAAGCCGGTCGACCCGCGGAAATTGACCTGCAGGCAGGCATAGCCGCGGTTGGCGAGCCACTGCGCCTCGGGATCGTAGCCCCAGCCGTCCCGACCCCAGGGGCCGCCATGGACGTTGAGCACCAGCGGCAGGCTCTTGCCCTTGGCGCCCAGCGGCAGCGTCAGGTAGCTGACCAGCTGGAAGCCGTCGCGGGCCTTGATGACCACGGGCTCCATCTTCGCCAGCTTGTAGTTGGCCAGGTCGGGCTGGTTGACGAAGAGCAGCTCGGGCTTCTTCGCCGCCCGGTCGTAGGCATACCAGGCCACCGGGCCGTCGTCGACCTGGTACGTGATCAGCCAGGTCCGGTCGGCGCGGTCGCGTCCGCTGATGTAGAACTCGCCGCGGCCGATCCGGGCCAGGGCGGCGAAGTCCTCCTTTACGGCCGGGTCGAGCACCCGCCATTCGTTCCGCAGGTAGTTGAAAGCGACGGCCTGGATAACCTTGGTGTCGGGATGGACGAAGGCGCCGCCCAGGTCGACCTTGGGATCGCGGGCGATGGTCTCCAGCTCCTTGCCGGTGGCGGCGTCGATGCGCACCAGGCGGGTGGTGTCGGCTCCCATCGAGGTGATGAAATAGAGCGATCTGCCGTCGGCGGCGAAGTCGACGACGCCGCCGTTCTCGCCGAAGGGCAGGACGGCCAGGTCGCGCCAGGCGGCGTCCCGGCTGTCGCGCACGCGCACCACGGTCGAGGCGTCCCTGGGGTTCTGCGCCTGGCAGGCGCGGATCTGGAACTCGGGATCGGTGACCCAGCCCAGCACGTCGCCGGGGTTCTGGGTGTCGAGCGTGATGGCGCCGCTGTCCAGGTCGACGCGGTACATGTCGAAGACGCGGCGGTCGCGCAGGTTCAGTCCCACCAGCATCTGCTTGGGGAATTTCTTGTCCAGCATGACGTTGGCGGCGCGCACGCCTTGATAGGGCGTCAGGTCCCGGACCATCTTCGTCTCCAGGTCGACCGAGTAGACGTGCCAGTTCTCGTCGCCGCCCAGGTCCTGGAGATAGAAGATGTGCCGGCCGTCCTCGGCCCAGAAGTGGATGCGGATGCCGCGGTGGGTGTCGTTGGTCACCTGGGCGTCGTCCTGCTTGCCGATGGTGCGCAGCCAGACGTTCAGCACCCCCTTGTCCGACGGCGCCAGGTAGGCCAGGCGCGTGCCGTCGGGCGAGATGCGCGGCGACGCCTTGACCGGGTTGCCGAACAGGATCTGGCGCGGGATGAGGGGCTTCGTGTCGGCGGATGCGGAAATCAGGGGCGTCACGGCCATCAGGACCGCCGCCAGGGCCAGGAATAGGCCCGTTTTTTTCTTTGCCATGGATCTCCTCCTTTGGATCGTATACCCATGTGTACGGAATCACGGCGGGAGTGTTTCATGTTTTCGCCACTTTGATCCGAAGAGATCTCGCCGCGGGGGCCGAGTCAGAGAATGGCTTCCAGGATGCGGACCGCGCCGCGCACGCAGGGGCGGCAGACCTTCGCCCCGAGGTCTCTTTCCTTGTATTGCCGCTGGCCTTCGGCGGTCAGCAGGTCGACCCGCAGCAGGTCGCGGCAGAGGCAGGAGCCGAACTCGGCCCGGAAGCGCTCCATCAGCTCGCGGGTGAGGGCATAGGTCCTCTCCTTGGCTTCCGCGTCATCGGGCCGGGGGGCGCCGTGCTTCAGGCCGATGGCCATGACGGCGCCGGTCACCGCGCCGCAGAGCTCCTGGCTGCGCCCCATGCCGGCGCCGAAGCCGGCGGCGACCCGCATCGCCGTCCCCTGCTCGAGCCCGAGGTCGGCGGCGAAGGCGCGCAGCACCGCCTGGGCGCAGTTGCCCCCGGCGTCCATGAGCGCGACGGCGTTTTCATTTCTGCTCGTCGATCCAGGATTGCCATTCATTCGCTTCATCCCCTTTCCATTCTGAGCGATGGGTGATGCGTGATGAGAAGCGGCGGCAAGTCGGATTATTGCGGTTTCTCATCACTCATACCCCATTGCGCATCACGCTTTTAAGACAGCAGCTTGGGCAAGGCGGACTCGATCTCCCGCCACTGCGGCTCGCCGAGCTTGGCCCCGACCACCTCCACCACCTTGCCGGAGAGCAGGGAGCCGATGCGGCCGCACACCGGCAGCGGGTAGCCCTGCATCAGGCCGTACAGGAAGCCGGCGGCGTAGAGGTCGCCGGCGCCGGTGGTGTCCACGGCCCTGGCCGGGATGCA
>DAHVOV010000140.1 GCA_027318645.1 Candidatus Aminicenantota bacterium | reverse complement strand
AAGCGGCTGAGCAGCTCGCCGAGGGTGCCGAGCTTCTGGGCGTGGACCAGCTTCTCCTCGAGCTCATACTTCTCGCTGATATCCTCGATCTGCAGCACTTCGGCCGGCGCCCCGGGCAGGGGAATCTTGTACAGGATGAGGCGCAGGACTTTCTCGCCCTCGCCCTCGCGCACCACCGAGTAGTTCTCGTGGAAAAACGGGTTGCCGCTCAGCAGGACCTTGAGGTAATCCTCCTTGAGCGCCCGCAGGGCCGGCAGCCTCTCGAATAGCGGCTGCCCCTTCATTTCGGCCAGTGGCCGCTCGAGCAGCTTTTCGGCCGCCGGGTTCATGGCGATCACCTCGGCGCTCTCGTTGCCGATGATGATGGCCGACGGCGAGTGCTCGACGATGCTGGCGAAGAACTGCTGCAGCTCGCGGATCTCGTCGCGCTGCACCTTCAGCGAGTCGGACATCTTGTTGAAGACGCCGGCCAGGTGGCCGATCTCGTCCCGGGAGTTGAGCTGCATGTGCACGTCGTAGTCGCCGGCGGCGATGGCCTCTACGCCGCGGGCCAGCTTGCCGATGGGGGAGGTGAGGCGGCGCCCCAGCACGATGCTGGTCAGGATGACGATCACGCCGATCAGCAGCGAGAGGTAGAGCAGGCTGGTGATGCTGACCTGCTTGGCGGCCATGATGTTCTCGATGTTGACGCTGACGAAGATCTCGCCCACCGGCTTCTTGCTGAAGTCCTCGACGATGAACGACTCGATGAGGTGGCGGTCGCCGCCGGGCAGGAAGCGCACGGCCTTACGCGCGCGGCGCGCCTGCGGCGCCGGGAAGACCATCTCGCCGTTGCTGTCGGTCAGGGTCGAAGTGAGCGGCCGGTCGCCGGCGTAGAGCATGATCTCGGCCTTGCTCTTCTCCTTGATCTGGTCGGCGAACTCCAGGTTGAAGGGGATCTCCAGCAGGGTGAAGCCCTTCAGCCCGAAGGTCTCCTGGTCGACGATGGGCGAGATGGCGGCCAGGCACAGGTTGCCGTCGACGAGGAACACGCCGGCCTCGCGGATCAGCGGGTCGCGCGGGCTGTTCAGGAAGGCGATCTTGTCCTGGTTGGCCGGCGAGATGTAGCTGGCCGAGGAGTTGTCGTGGCTGAGCACGATGCGCCCGTGGGGGTCGAGGATCTTGATGTTGGTGTTGGAGAAGAAGAAGTTCTTGAACTCCAGCGCCATGGCCAGCTCGTCCAGGTTCCCCGTGTTCTCGATGATCTCCTTCAGCTCGGAGAGGAACAGCGCCTTGCGCACCAGGTCGCCGAGGTTCTCCAGGAACACGTTCTCGGCGACCTTGCGGGCGCCGGCCACCTCCTCGCGCGCCGTCTTCTCGTAGCGCTTGGAGATGGACAGGATGGAGAAGTTGAGGGTGATGACGATGGAGAGGACGGCGATGACGATCAGCGAGAGGAGGAGCTTGGTGCGTATCTTCATGGCGCCTTCAGGTCGAAGAGCAGCAGCCGGCCCATGGGATTGGCGGGGAGGGGGCCCAGCCGGCTGTGGGAGAGGATGACGCGCTTGGACTGGAAGAGGGGCAGGATCAGCCCGTCCTGGATGACGGCGCGGTCGATGGCGGCTTAGGCGGCCTGGCGCCGGGCGAGGTCGCCCTGACGCCGGGCGTCGCGCAGGCGCTCCAGCAGCTCGCGGCGGTTGCCGGCGTTGGCCACGGTGGCGAAGCCCTGCTGCTGCAGCTTGTCCGACAGCAGCGGGAAGAGCATGCTGTCGGGGTCGGGGTAATCGGCGATCCAGGACGAGATGGCCAGGTCGTAGTCGCCGGCGGCGACGCGGCGCGCGTACTCCTCGGGCGCCAGGCGGGTGAGCTTCAGCAGCACCCCCGCCTGCTTCAGGTTCTTGGCGTACATCGAGAGCACCTGGAAGATCAGCCCCTCGTCGCGCAGCAGCACCATTTCCAGCGGGGCGTCGGCGGGCACGCCATCGCGGCGCAGCAGCGCCTTGGCCTTGGCCAGGGAGAACCCCAGCTCCGGCGCCGTCGCGGCGGCGGCGGCCGGCCCGGCCAGCCCCGGCGGCAGCAGCGAGTGGGTGGGCAGGACGTGGTCCTGGAAGACCAGGGTGAGGGCGCGCGGGTCCCAGGCGTGGCACAGCGCCTGGCGCACGGCGCGGCTGCGCAGCCGCGGCCGCGCCGAGTTGAGCACGACGTAGGTCACCGAGAACAGCGGCTCGGAGGTGACGCGCACCCAGTCGAGCTTCCTGAAGGAGGCCATCTGCGAGATGGAGTAGCTCGACAGGATGTCCAGCGTGCCCTCCTGGAAGAACTTGCTCAGCAGCTCGGTGCGCGGCTCGATGGTCTCGACGAACTGGTCGACGGGCGGCCGGCCGCGCCAGTAGCCGCGGTTGGCCGCCAGCACCAGGCGCTTGCCGGGCAGCCACGACTCGAGCATGAAGGGGCCGGTGCCGACCGGGTGGCGGGTGAACTCGGCGCCGTGGCGGCGCACGGCGGCGGGGGAGACGATCGAGGCGCAGTCGGCGGTCAGCGACGCCAGGAAGGGGAAGTAGGGGGCGGAGAGGACGAACTGCACGCGCTGGTCGTCGAGCTTGCGCACCGCCTGCAGGTGCGAGAAGATCTCGGGGAAGAGCGGGAAGTCGTCCAGGCGCCGGGGATTGGCCGGGTCCATCTGCCGCCAGAAGCTGAAGACCACGGCGTCGGCGTCCAGCGGCGTGCCGTCGTGGAAGCGCACGCCGCGGCGCAGGCGGAACGTCCAGGTGCGGCCGTCGGGGCTGGTCTCCCAGGCGGTCGCCAGGGAGGGCTGGATCGTCAGCGTGCGCGGGTCGAGGCGGACCAGGGTGTCGAAGATGTTGACGACGTAGAAGGAGGACGTCTCGTCCCAGACACGGGCCGGGTCCATGCCTGGGGGATCGAAGACGTTGCCGCCGCGCACCACGATGGCGGCGGCCAGGGGCGCCGCCAGGGCGGGCAGCAGCAGG
This sequence comes from Candidatus Aminicenantota bacterium, assembly GCA_027318645.1. GTDB lineage: Bacteria > Acidobacteriota > Aminicenantia > UBA2199 > UBA2199 > UBA2199. The sequence goes on along the minus strand of DAHVOV010000140.1, from coordinate 3,436 downwards.
GCGGCCGCGGCGCGGCCGAAGCGCTTTATGTTCATGGCGTTGACTCCTTGGTGATCTCGCGGAAGACCACCTGGCCCAGCGGCGTGAAGAAGAGGCCGCGCACGCCGCTGCGGGTGGCCAGGTTGTCGATCAGGTGGAAGAGCGGGATCCAGGGGACGTCCCGCTCCAGCAGCTCCAGGGCCTGCAGGTAGATGCGCTGGCGCTGGGGCTCATCCAGCGTCGCCCGCCCCTGCTCCAGCAGCCTGGTGAGCTCCGGGTTCTGGTAGAAGAAGCGGTTGCGGTTGCCCGGCTCGAAGGTGAACAGCGGCGAGAGGAAGAAGTCCGGGTCGGGGCCGGTGGACCAGCCCATCATCAGCAGGTCGTGGTCGCCGCGGTCGACGGCCTTCACGAGCTCGGTGAAGGGCAGCTTGACCTTGCGGACGGTGATGCGCACCTGGCGCGCCATGACCGCCAGCAGGTCGGCGAGCTCCTCGACCCCCTGCTGGCCGTCGGGATAGTACAGGCTGCAGGCGAAGCCGTCTGCCAGGCCGGCCCCCTTGAGCAGCGAGCGGGCGGCGGCCAGGTTCGCGCCGCCGGCCGATTCGGGCCCCTGGCCGGGGAATATGGCCGGCGGCAGGGGGGTGAACGCCGGCTGGGCCAGGTTCTGGAAGATCTTCTTGATCAGGTTGCCCTTGGGGATGACATAACGCAGCGCCAGGCGCACTTCCACGCGGTCGAAAGGCCGGCGGCGGATGTTGAACCCCAGGTAGTGGGTGTCGATGGAGGGATGGCTCAACACGGTGACGTCGCTGCGCCGGGCGAGCTCCTCGTATTCCTTCCCCGACTGGATGATGGCCATGTCGGCGCTGCCGTTGCGGATCTGCAGCACCCGCCCCAGGGGATCGGCCATGACCTTGAAGACGATCCTCTCCACGCCGGGCCTGCCGCCCCAGTAGCCGGCGAAGCGGGCCAGGATCAGCGAGCGGCCCCGCGTCCAGCTGACGAAGCGGAAGGGCCCTGTGCCCACCGGCGCGAACTCGCCGCTGCGGCGGGCGGGCGACTGGATGAAGCCGGCCGAGTCGGCCAGGGCGGTGAGGAACGGGGCGTACGGGCGTGACAGGCGGATCTCCACCAGGTCGGGGGCCAGGGCGCGCACGCCGACGATGACGGCGAAGAGCGAGCCCCTGCGCTGATAGGCCTGCTGCCGCCCGGCCATGCGGTTCTGGAATGAGTAGAGCACGGCGCGCGAGTCGAACGGCGTGCCGTCGTGGAAGCGCACGCCGCGGCGCAGGGTGAAGCGCCAGCTGCAGCCGTTGTCGCCCATCTCCCAGGACGTGGCCAGGCAGGGCTCGACAACGGCGTCGTTTCTGCGGAAGCGCACCAGCCCCTCGAAGATGTTGGCCGACACCTCGTTGGAGTACAGGTCGTTGGCCTGCCAGGGGTTCAGGTCCAGGGCGTCGGCCGGGCGCAGGTAGATGACGGTGGACGGGTCGCCGGCGAGGGCGGGGAGGGCCGCCGCCAGCATCAGCACCGTCCACAGGGCCGCACGTCTCATTGCCCACGATGATACGTCATCGTTTTTGCATTTGCAACTGACGGCGGCAAAACGGGGCGGGCCGGAAAAGCGGAGGTTGCGGGGGCGGCGGCATGGACGATGGCGGAGGCAGGGGCTTAGAAGGTATAAGGAAAAAGGTAAAAGGTAAAAGCAGGAAAAAGCATCCTGTTTTTGCGTGCTAGAAAGTGCTCGCTCTTCCTTTTAACTTTTTCCTTTTACCTTTTACCTTGATTCCGGGCGCCGGCCACCCCGCGCATTTGCTTTACCGGCAAAAACCCCGTATAATGGATTTTCAGCGCTTGGATCACGAAATATCGCGTGCGCTTTTCATGATATCGCCGCGGGCGAGCGGCGGCTTTTCCCGGCAGGGGCGTTTCGCCCCAGGAGGTCCCATGGTCTTTTTCAGAATGCCCCGCCTGACCATCGGCCGGCGGACGGCCTCCCTGCCCATCGTGCAGGGCGGCATGGGAGTCGGCATCTCCCTGGCGGGGCTGGCCTCGGCCGTCGCCCGCCAGGGCGGCATCGGCGTCATCGCCGCCAACGGCATCGGCATGATCGAGCCCGATTATTACGCCGACGGCCGGGCGGCCAACGTCCGCGCCATGCGCGCCCAGCTGCGGCTGGCCCGGTCGCGGAGCTCCGGCCTGATCGGCGTGAACATCATGGTGGCGGCCAACGATTTCCAGCAGCTGCTGGACGTCTGCATCGAGGAGAAGGCCGATGCCCTGTTCCTGGGCGCGGGGCTGCCGATCCGCAACATCCCGGTGGCCCGCATCCGCGCCGCCGGCGCCGCCGTCGTGCCCATCGTGTCGTCCGGCCGCGCCGCCGAGCTCATCTTCAGCTACTGGCAGAGAACGTACGGGGACGTTCCGGACGCCGTCGTGGTCGAGGGGCCGCTGGCCGGCGGCCACCTGGGCTTCCGCGTCGAGGCGCTGCAGGCCCCCGAGCAGCAGCTGGAGGTGCTGGTCCCCCAGGTGTGTGCCGCCCTGGCGCCGTTCGCGTCGGCGTTCGCCAAGCGCATCCCGGTCATCGCCGCCGGGGGCATCTTCGACGGCGCCGACATCCTGAAGTTCCTCCGCCTGGGGGCGCAGGGCGTGCAGATGGCCACCCGCTTCGTGGCCACGGAGGAGTGCGACGCCGACCGCCGCTTCAAGGAGGCGTACGTCGCCTGCCGGCCGGAGGACGTGGCCATCATCAAGAGCCCGGTCGGGATGCCGGGCCGCGCCATCCGCAATCGCTTCCTGGAGGACGCCGCCCGCGGGGTGCGCAACGTCACGCGCTGCGCCTGGCGCTGCCTGGAGCAGTGCGACATCCGCCACGCGGATTACTGCATTTCGGCGGCCCTGGACAACGCCCGCCGCGGCCGGCTCGACCAGGGCTTCGCCTTCTGCGGCGCCAATGCCCCGCGCGTCAGCGCCGTCGTGCCGCTGGCCGCGCTGTTGGAGGAGCTGAAGCAGGGGTATGAGGCGGCCTTCCTGCAGGAGCTGGCCGCGCTGAAGGGCGATACCCTGGCCATGATCGAGGGCCGTATCGACGGCCTGAGGCGTGAATATGACCAGGCGCGGCAAAAGCTGGCCGGGTTGCGCGCCCGCGCCGGGAAGGCCTGGGATGTCCGCCGCGACTCGCTGCACGAGGACCTGGAGCGGGCTCGCGACCTGGTCGAGCGATTGAAGCGCGAGCGCGAGGCGGTGCGGGCGAAACTGGATGCCCTGGCGCGGCGTTTCCCCGAGCAGCTGACGAGGCTGCAGGCGATCGCCCGCAGCATCGGCGCCCGCCCGGCGGGCAGTCAAGCCGGCTGAGTCGGGCCCAAGATACGGGCTTCCTCTCCCGTCAACGCCACTAACACCCCGACCCACGAGGCTTTGCCTGCCTCGCGGTCGGGTATTGAATGGCCGACGGAGC
>DAHVOV010000134.1 GCA_027318645.1 Candidatus Aminicenantota bacterium | reverse complement strand
AGAAGGTCCGCAAGATCGGCATCCTCACCGGCGGCGGCGACTGCCCGGGGCTGAACGCGGTCATCCGCGCCGTGGTGCACACGGCCTGCCGCGCCGGGATCGAGGTGGTCGGCATCCGCGACGGCTACGCCGGGCTCATCCACAAGGACGTCCGGCCGCTGGCGCTACCCGAGGTCTCGGGCATCCTGCCCCTGGGCGGCACCATCCTGGGCACCTCCAACCGCGACAACCCCTTCCAGTACGCCGAGCCGGGGCCCGGGGGGAAGACGGAGCACCACGATGTGTCGGCGCAGGCGCTCAAGACGATCGAGTACAACGAGATCGACGTGCTGGTCACCGTCGGCGGCGACGGCACGCAGGCCATCGCCAACACCTTCTTCGAGAGGCACGGGCTGCCGGTGGTCGGCGTGCCCAAGACCATCGACAACGACCTGAACGGCACCGACGTCACCTTCGGCTTCGACACGGCGCTCAACGTGGCCACCACCGCCGTCGACAAGCTGCACTCGACGGCCGAGGCCCACCACCGGGTGATGGTGCTCGAGGTGATGGGGCGCTACGCCGGCTGGATCGCCCTGGGCGCCGGCCTGGCCGGCGGCGGCGACGTCATCCTCGTGCCCGAGCTCCCCTACCGCATCGAGAAGGTCTGCGACCACATCCGCGACCGCGCCTCCAGGGGCAAGCGCTTCTCGCTGGTGGTGGTCGCCGAGGGGGCGAAGCCCGAGGGCGGGCAGATGGTCGTCGCCCGCAAGGTGAAGGACGCCACCGATCCCATCCGCCTGGGCGGGATCGCCGCCCAGATCGCCAACCAGGTCGAGGACCTGACCGGCATCGAGAGCCGCTACACCATCCTGGGGCACGTCCAGCGCGGCGGCAGCCCCACGCCATACGACCGCATCCTGGCCTCGCGCTTCGGCTACCATGCGGTGGAGGCGGCCCAGGCCGGCAAGTTCGGCCACCTGGTCGGCCTGCGCGGCAACGAGATCAGGACCACTCCCATCCAGGAGGCGGTGGCCGTGCCGCGGCGGGTAAAGGCCGACGACGACAAGGTGCTGGTGGCCAAGGCGGTCGGCACCTGCTTTGGGGCCTAGATGGCGCGGCTGGTCGTGTTCGAGGGGATCGACGGCTCGGGAAAGACCTCCCTCTCGCGGCTGTTCATCGACCATTTGCGCGCAGGGGGGACGAAGGCCGTCTGGCTGCGCGAGCCGACCGATTCGCCGCTGGGCGACCGCATCCGCCGCCTGGCCCAGGAGAAGGAGAGCGTCCCGCCGCAGCAGGAGCTCGAGCTGTTCGTCCAGGACCGGCGCTGGGACGTGGAGCACAACATCCGGCCCGCCCTGGGCGCCGGAGCGACCGTGGTCATGGACCGCTATTACTATTCCAACGCCTGCTACCAGGGCGCGCGCGGCCTGGACATGAGGTCGATCCTGGCCGCCAACCGCGAGTTCGCCCCGGAGCCCGACCTGGTGCTGATCATCGACGTCGAGGTCGAGCGGGCGCTGGAGCGGATCGGCCGGGCGCGGACGACGGTCGCCCGGCTGTTCGAGAAGAAGGAGTTCCTGGAAAAGGTGCGCGCCAACTATCTTTCCCTGCAGGGGCCCAACCTGGCGAAGATCGACGGCAACCCGGACCTGGGGCCGGTATTCGCCTCCGTGCTGGAGCGCTGGCAAGCGTTCCTGGAGCGGTCGCGCGAATGAGGCCCCCTTCCCGGATCCCCCGGGCGAAGATCGAGCGCCTGCGCGCCATCCTGAAGCGTCACGGCCGGGTGCTGGTCGGCTTCTCGGGCGGCAAGGACTCCTTTTTTCTCCTCCGCGAGGCCGCGGCGGCGCTCGGCCCAGGCAATGTCGCGGCCATCCACGTCGTGACGCCGTTCAGCGGCGAGGGGTCGCGCGCCCGGGCGGGATATTTCCGTGAAAAAGCGCCGGTCCCGGTGCGCAGCCTGCGCCTTGACCTGCTGCGCGGCCGGATGCGCCTCAACCCGCGCGACCGCTGCTACCGGTGCAAGCGGCTCATGTTCCGGGCGCTGAAGCGGGAGGCCCAACGCCTCGGCATTGCCGCCGTGCTGGACGGCTCGACCCTCTCCGACCAGGCCGAGCACCGTCCCGGCCGCCGCGCCCTGGACGAGCTGGGGATCCTTTCCCCGCTGCGCGACGCCGGCATCGCATCGGACCAGATCGCCGGCGAGCTGGCCCGCGAGGGCTTCGCGCCCTTCTACCTGACGTCTTCCACCTGCCTGGCCACCCGTTTCCCATATGGCGAGCCCTTTAAGCGCTCCCAAATCGCTGCCATCGGCCGCGTGGAGCACTTTCTGGCCGAAAAGGGCATATTCCCCCTGCGCGTGCGCCACATCCCGGGCGGGGTGCGCATCGAGGTCGAATACGGCCGGGTCCGGGATATCCTGGCCATGCGCGAAGACCTGCTGGCGTATTGCCGCGGCCAGGGCTTGGAGTTCGTCACGGTAGACCTGGGAGGGATCAGAAAAGGGGCCTGGGACAAGCCGAAGCAGACAGAATAAGAACAAGACCAATCGGAACTATTCAGCAACTTTCAGACCGACGGTCCTCCAAGGTTCCACATAGCAAACAATAAAAGATCCGAAAATAGTCAGCGGCTTACAGTCCGACGGTCCTTCAAGGTTCCACGTACCACGTTCCACGTACCAAGTTAAAAACCAAACCATGCCACGGGAGGACGTTGGCTTTCAACATGGAACGTGGTACGTGGAACGTGGAACCTCGACGGACTGGAAGGTTTTTAGTTGCTGAAATAGTTTAGGGTGCGTGGAACCTCGACGGGCTGAAAGGTTTTCCTGGAAAGCCGTTGGTGGAACCTCAACGGACTGGCAGGTTTTAGTTATTAAAATGGCATTTGGAATGTGGAATCCCTTGAGTTCTCAGTTAGTTCACTGTTGGGCGCCGACCAGGGTCTGATATTCCTGCTTCTGATAATTGAGCAATTGCACGCCCATGCCGCCGGGGAAAAGCAGCCAGGGCTGGTCCAGGTCGGTCTTGCTCCAGATGATGTAGCCGGCGAGCTGGATCTTCTCGCCGCGGGTCTCGAACTCGATGTTGATCCCCTTGCCGGCCGGGCAGGGATTGGGGGCCTGGATGAACACGCCGCGCCTCGACAGGTCGCCGGTGAAGGAAAGGAACCCCTGGCCCTCGAAATAAAACCGGACGGGTATCCTTTTTTTGATCCGCTCTTCACGCCTCTTTTCCACGCCTCTCTCCTTGGACACCGATAAAATATATGGCGCGGCGGGTGGATTTTTTCAACCGGGAAATCCCCTATCCAGGGTCGGCGACTCTAACAAATTATTGCAGGGGCTGATCGAAGGCAAAAGGAAAAAGGTAAAAGGTAAAAGTAAAGAGCCCTTGTTTGGTTCCGAAAAATAGTTTTCTGATTGCTTTCACTACCACTTCCACTACCACTATCACTTTCTTCAAGCGACTTCGGGATCAGGCGGGACCTTTCTCGCGGCACTCCCTGCGGAAGTCGCAATAGCGGCAGAATGCGGTCTCGTTGGCCGGGAAGGCCCCGGCGCCGATGCGCTCCACCACGTGGCCGATCATGGCCAGCAGCCTGTCCAGGGCGCCGTCCTCGGCGACGACGGGCAGGGTCTGGTGACGGACGTTGGCCGCCTTCTTGCCGTAGAACACCTCGTACTTCATGGTGGCGGGCAGCGGGCCGAAGCTGCGGTCGAAGAGGTACTTGTAGATGATCATCTGCGGCGAGCTGCGCGCCCGGCTGTCGCTCCAGCGGCTGGTCGTGGTCTTGAAATCGGTGATGGCGTAGTCCTCCTCGATCAGGTCGATGACGCCCTTGAGCAGGACGCCGCTGCCGGGAAGCTCGGCGCTGAGCTCCTTTTCGACCATCAGCGGGCGGGCCTTGGGGCCGAAGTGCTTCAAAAAGTGCTTCAGGAAGGCCAGTCCGCGCTCGCGGGTCTCGCGGCGGGGAGCTTCCCAGGCGACCGGCCGGCCGGCGGCCTCGGCCTCGAAAATGGACGTGAAATGGTCCTCCACGACGGACGGGTCCGGGGCGCCGCCGGCGATGCGCAGCTGGAAATAATGCTCGATGGCGGCGTGGAAGACCTCGCCGAGGAAGACCTTCTCGTTGCACGGGACCTGGATCCCCTCGATGTAGGAGAACCAGTACTTACGCGGGCATTCGTTGTAGGTGCGGAGTTGGCTGTGGGAGATGTAGCCGCGGGGCAGGGCCATCCAAGAGGACTATTTGGCGCTTTTGTTGACCAGCCCGAGCAGCCGCGACTTGTAGCGCGAGCCGGTGTTCTTGTGGATCGTCCCCTTGCGGACGGTGCGGTCGATGACCGAGATGGCGGCGGGGAGCAGCTTGAGGGCCTCGTCGCGGCTGCCGGCCTCGATCTTCTTCTTCAGGGACTTGATTTTATTCTTCATCTTGGAACGGTTCATGCGGTTGACCATTCTCTTCTTCTCGTCCTGCCGATGCTTCTTTACTGCCGAGTCATGATTCGCCATGTAGGATTCCTCCAGAATTCGCGCTCATGATACATGAAAAACGACGATCTGTCAAACACGAAAACCAGTGGTAGTGATAGTGGTAGTGGCAGGAACAACATCAACAGAACTTGGTAGACGGTGTACGGCATACGGTGGACGGCAAAGCCATCACGGTGAACTGGACCATCGCGTTGCGTTTTCCGTTTACCGTCAACCGTATACCGTATACCAAGCCCAATTCTCTTTAAAACATGGAACGTGGTACGTGGTACGTGGAACCTCGACGGACTGGGAGGTTTTTGTTCCTAAAACGTTACGTGATACCCCACTCGGAGTTTTCGCTCCTCGGGGACGCCACCCCTTGCGGGGCCGGCAGCGTCGAACCTCGAACGTCGAACCTTATAGCATCTTCTAGGATTTCTCTTGATCGGCCTGTTCTTCGAGCTGTTCCAGCAGCTCGACAGCCCTTCTCATGTGCGGGATGACGATCGACCCGCCCACCACCAGGCCGACCTGGAGCGTCTCCATGATCTCCGCGCCGCTCGCCCCTTTTTCGCAAGCCTGGACCAGGTGGTAGGTGATGCAGTCGTCGCAGCGCAGCACCAGCGAGGAGGCCAGCCCGAGCAGCTCCTTGGTCTTGGCGTCGAGGGCGCCGGCGTGGTAGGACTGCTCGTCCAGGTTCCAGAAGCGCTTGATCCCCAGGGTGGCGCGGCGCAGCACCTTCTCGTTCAGCTCCAGGCGCCGGCGGACGAATTCCTCGCGCTTGGCCATCTCACTTCTCCGCTTCCGCCGCCGCCGCGATCGTCACCTTGAAGACGTGGGTCCTGAGCGGCGGCACGCCGGTCTCCCAGGAGCGGGCGTACTTAATGGCCACCTCGGCCTCGCCGGCGGCGAGGGCGCGGAAGGTCCAGACGAAGTCCTCGTTCCCGCCCACGCGCAGGCCGTCGCTGTGCTCCTCGACCTTCTCGCCGAGGAACTCGAGCAGCTTCCGGTCGGGCTCGGCGACGAAGCTCCAGCTGAAGCCGGTGCCGGGCCGGCCCTGGAAGCGCAGGGCGAACGCCTGCCCCGGCTCGACGCGGACGCAGGTCTTCTCCTCCTGCGACATCATGAATACGGGCATCTTCTCCTCCGCCGCGGCCTGGGCTTCCTGGGATGCGGCGCACGGGGCGGCCAGCAGCAGAACGAACAGTCCAATGCACGCGCGCGTCATGCGGTTCCCCTCCTCGCGGACACTATAATGCCGGGCGCGGGGAATTGCAAGCGTCCGCCCTCCCCGTCCTCCTAGTCGGACGGCTGGGGAGCGGCGGTTTTCCCGGCCTCCAGCCAGTCCGCCGCCTCCAGGGCCAGGGAGGCCGGCGGCCAGCTGTGACCGCCCGCGAAGACGCGCAGTTGGCAGGGGCTGCCCAGCCGCTTCAGGTCGCGCTCCAGGCCGCGCATCTCCTTGAGGTTGAAGTCCTCCTTGCCGGCGGTGCCGAACCAGGGGATGCCGGCGATGTCGGCGGGCTCCAGCCATTCGGCCAGTCCGGCGCCGCAGGCGATGACGCCGGCGGGGCGGATGGAGAGGATGCGGGCCAGCCCGGTGGCCACGCGCGCGCCGCCCGAGAAGCCGGCGGCGAAGACCCGGGCATCGTCGATGCGCAGCCGGGCGTGGGTGTCCTCCCAGACGGCCCAGACGGCCTCGTAGATGTCCTTCCAGGGCCCGTTGCGCGCGTTGTTCGAGCCGACGACGATCCAGCCGTGCTTCTCGGCCGCCTCGCGGAAGAGCAGGACGGGATTGATGCCGCGGCCGCGGGGGTCGAAGGCGTAGAGGATGGGCCAGCGCCTGCCCGTGACGTAGCCGCTGGGAAGATAGATGGCGTAGCTCTGGGCGGGATCGCGCAGGGAGGGCAGGCATTCGACCGCCTGGCCCAGGGGGAACGCCTCGTCGGCCGCCAGCGGCAGCGCCGCCAGCAGCAGGCACGCCAGCATCCGCGCGCGCAAGGCCGGTCTCCCCCGCCGGGGGCGCCTAGCGCACGACCAGGACCCAGCCGTGCTTGTCCGCGATCTCGCCGTACTGGATCCCGGTCAGGGTATCGTAGAATTTCCGGGCCCAGGGGCCGGTCTGGTTGCCGTTGATCACGTGGTCGCGCCCGCGGCAGGCGATCTTGCCCACCGGGCTGATGACCGCCGCCGTGCCGGCGCCGAACACCTCGCTCACCCTGCCCGAGTCGATGCCGGCGAGGATGTCGTCGATGGCCAGGCGCCGCTCTTCGGCGCGGATGCCCAGCTCCGGCGCCAGCTCCAGCACCGACTTGCGGGTGATGCCGTGCAGGATGGTCCCGCCCAGCGCCGGCGTGACCAGCGTGCCGTCGATGACGAAGAAGATGTTCATCGCCCCGACCTCCTCGACGTAGCGGTGCTCGCCGGCGTCGAGCCACAGGACCTGGCTGTATCCCTGCTGGGTCGCCTCGAGGGTGGCCAGCAGGCTGCCGGCGTAGTTGCCGCCGGTCTTGGCCTCGCCGGTGCCGCCGCTGCCGGCGCGCGAGTAGCGGTCGCTCACCCACAGGCTGACCGGGTTGAAGCCCTCCTTGAAGTAGGGCCCGACCGGCGAGAGGATGATGTAGAAGAGGTAGTCGCTGGAGGGCTTGATCCCCAGCGCCGCCTCGGTGCCGATCACCGTCGGCCGGATGTAGAGGCTGGCGCCCTTCTTGTCCGGGACCCAGCGCTCCTCCACCTTGAGCAGCTCGCACTCGGCCTCGAGGATCGCCTCCTCGGGGATCTCGGGCATGCACATGCGGCGCAGGGAGCGGTTCAGGCGCCTGGCGTTCTCCTGGGGCCGGAACATCAGGATCTCCCCTTTCGCCGACTTGTAGGCCTTCTGCCCCTCGAACACCTCCTGGCTGTAATGGAAGACGTTGGCCGAGGGGTCCAGGACCAGGGGGCCGTAGGGCTTGATGCGCGGGCGCTGCCAGCCCGCCGCCGGCGTGAACTCCATGGTGAACATGTGGTCGGTGAAATTGCGGCCGAAGGGCAGCTTCAGCGGATCGGCGAAGAGCGGCTTGCGCCGGTCGGGGGGAACCAGTTCCCGGACGATCTCCATGTGGGTGCCTCCTTGGGTTGTGCGAGTTTTTTTTCTACCCGCTTGGCGGGAAATTGTCAAGCGCCGGCCGGGGCGCAGCGGGAGCGCGCCCAGTCGCTGAACCCGCGCACGTCGCCGTTGGAGAGCAGGACCACCACCCGGGGCTCGGCCGGGTCGAGCGCGGCCAGGTGGCCCTGGATCTCCTCGAAGCCGGGGAAGACGCGCGCCCGGCGGCCGAGACGCTCCAGGTCGGCGGCCAGCCGCTCGACGGAGAGGCGCTCGTTCTCGGGGATGCGCTCCTTCTCGAAGACGTCCTTGATCAGCACCTCGTCGGCGAGCGCCAGCGCCGGCGCCAGGCGCTCCTGGAAGAAGTTGCGCCGCAGGCTCCACGAGCGCGGCTCGAAGACGGCGACGAGGCGCCGCCCGGGGTACAGGTCGGCCAGGCCGGCCAGCACGCCGGCGATGGCCGTCGGGTGGTGGGCGAAGTCGCTGAAGAAGGCCGTGGCGCCCGCCTCGCCCAGCCGCGTCAGCCGCCGCTCCACGCCGCGGAATCCCGCCACTGCCTTCTCCACGACGCCGGGAGGCAATCCCAGCTCGTGGGCCAGCAGGATGCCGGCGGCGAGGTTCCAGGCGTTGTAGGGGCCGGGCAGCGGCGAGTGGAAGCGCCGCGCCTCGCCGCCCACGCGCAGCAGGAAGTCGTAGCCGCCGTCGCGCGCGGCCAGGCCCGAGATCTCCCCGGCGCAGCCGGCGCCGCCGTAGAAGACGACCGGCGTGAAGGCGCGCTCCACGGCGCGGCGGGCCATCTCGTAGTCGTGGTTGACGATGATGCGGCCGCTCCCCGGCACCTGGTTGACCAGGTTGCGGAAGCTCTGCAGGTAGGACTCGGGGGTGGCGTAGAAGTCCAGGTGGTCGTGCTCCAGGGCGGTGAGCAGCAGCAGCTCGGGGCGGTACTTGAAGAACTTGGCCGAGCGGTCGAAGAAGGCCGTCTCGTACTCGTCGCCCTCGCTGACGAAGAACTCGCCCCGCGCCGTCCGGTAGTTGGCGGCGAAGTTGCCCGGCTTGCCGCCGATGAAGAACCCCGGCCGCAGGCCGGCGACGTCGAGCAGGTGGGCCACGAACGAGGCGGTGGTGGTCTTGCCGTGGCTGCCGGCGACGACGATCGAGCGCTTGCCCTGCAGGAAGTGGCGCTGCAGCGCCTCGGCCATGGACAGGTACTCCAGGCGCCGGTCGAGGATGGCCTCGGCCTCCGGGTTGCCGCGGCCGATGGCGTTGCCGATCACGCACAGGTCGACGCCGGCGGGGATGTTCTTGGCGTCGTAGCCCTGGAAGAGCGTGACGCCTAGGTCGGCCAGCAGGCGGTCCACCGGAGGATAGAAGCGGCTGTCGGAGCCGTACACCCGCCACCCCGCCTCCTGGAACAGACCGGCCAGGGCGCTCATGCCCGTGCCGGCGATGCCGCTGAGGAATACCGTTTTCACCATTTCACCCCGATGTCGCAGCGCAGCGTGCCGCGCTCCCCGTCGGCCTCGATCTCGGCGTCCACCCCCAGCGGCACGATCTGCGCGCAGGCGGCGTGGCCGAACGGCAGGCCGAAGAGCACGGGGATGCGCAGCCCGGCCAGGCGCTGCCGCCAGCGGCCGAGGAAGGCCTCCCGCTCGCCGACGTCGCGGAAGCAGCGGGGGAACTCCCCCAGCACCAGGCCGCGCAGCGCGCGGAACGCCCCGGCCTGCTCGCACTGCCAGAGCAGGCGGTCCAGCCGGTAGGGCCGCTCGTTGACGTCCTCCAGCAGCAGGATGCGCCCCTTCACCCTGGGCATGTGCGGCGTGCCGGCCAGGGAGGCGAAGTTCGACAGGCAGCCGCCGGTGAGGATGCCGCGGCCGCGGCCCGGGCACAGCGCCTCGCCCGTGAACTCGTGCGCCGGCCGGTTGGCGGTCAGGGCCGCCAGCGCCTGCTCGCGGTCGTATTCGCCGGCGGCGAGCCCGCCGTAGACCATGGGGCCGTAGAAGACGACCAGGTCGCGGCGCTCGAGCAGGTGCCACAGCAGGACGCTCACGTCGCTGGAGGCGACGACGACCTTCGGCCTCTCGACGCGCAGGCCCCGCAGCAGCGGCAGCAGGTAATTGGAGCCGTAGCCGCCGCGGCCGGCCCAGAGGCCCTTCACCTCGGGATCGGCGAGGAATCCCTGCAGGTCGGCCAGCGCCGCCTCCGGGGAGCGCGAGCGGAAGTCCTCGGCCGAGAGCGGGTCGCGCACCTCGCGGGGGCGGAAGCCCAGGTCGCGCAGGGCCTGCAGCCCCTGGCCGCGGAAGGGCTCGCGCGCCGGCGAGGCCGGCAGGAAGACGCCGACGGCGTCGCCCGGGACGAGGGGATCAGGACGCCGGCGCATGCGTGGCGAACCTCAGCGTCACGGTGGTGCCGCCGCCCGGGCGCGACTCGATCTCCAGCCCGCCGCGGTGCAGCTCGAGGAAGCGCCGGGCGATGACCAGCCCCAGCCCGGTGCCCAGCTCCTTGCTGGAGAACTCCTCGCGGGCGAGCCGCTCCAGCTCCTCGGCGCCGATCCCCGGGCCGTCGTCGCGGACGCGGACGAAGGCCATGCCCTGCTCCGCGCCCAGCTCCACGTCGATGCGGCCGCCGGAGGCGGCCAGCGCCTCCAGCGAGTTGTTCAGCACGTTGTCGACGGCCTGGCGGATCTTCTGGCGGTCGGCGACGACGTCGGTCACGGCGCCGGCGGCCCGGACCGAAAAGCGCACCTGGGGATAGATCGGCCGCCGGCTGGCCACCGCCTCCTCGACCAGGTCGTCGAGGCGGAAGGGCTCGGCCTTCAGCTCGTCCAGCTTCGACAGGTTCAGGAAGCCGAACGCCACCCGCCGCAGGTGCTCCGTCTCCTCGATGATGTAGCGCACGGCGCTGGCGATGACCTCGGCCGCGCCGGCGCCGCCGTCGCGCAGCGAGCGCTGGATCTGCTCGGCCGAGAGGCGGATCGGCGTCAGGGGGTTCTTCACCTCGTGGGCCACGCGCCGGCCCAGCTGCACCAGCGTGCGCATGCGCGCGATCTCCGTGGCGCTGCGCTGCTGCTCGCGGATGCCCTCCAGCATGGAGTTGAATCCCTGGTACAGCTCGCGCAGCTCGCTCTCGGCCGGGATGTCCGCCAGCGGGTTCAGGCTCCCCTGCTGCACCTCGGCCATGCCGCGGTTCAGGCGGTGGATGGGGGCGACGATGCGGTTGCGGAAGAAGAACGCCGCCGCCAGGCCGAGCACGAGCAGGGCGAACAGCGTGGTGACGACGAAGTCGACGTAGTAGCGCCCGGCGCGCAGGCGGTCGGCGCTCTCGGCGGGGAACTCCAGGTCGAAGACGTAGCCGCCGGCGGTGCGGAAGAAGATCCGCAGCACGCCGCCGCCCTGGCGCAGCTCGAAGCGCTGGTCGTCGCGGCGCAGCAGGTCGCGGATGCCCGAGTTCAGGTAGACGGGCAGCTCCGAGCGCACGATCTTGCGGTGGTCGGAGGTGTACAGCAGGGCGTCGTCCTCGTAGACGCTGATGTCGTTCTCCAGGATCTTGGCCAGCAGGAACATGTGCTCCTGGGTGATCTCGCCGCCGCCGGCGAGCAGCTGGTTGATGATGTTCAGCGCCGAGCGGCCGCGGCGGAACGCCGCCTGCTCCAGCCGCGTCTGCTGCGAGGCGGCGTTGAAGTTCAGGGTGAACAGCGAGATGGCGCCGCCGGTGATCAGGGAAAGGAGCAGCAGGATGGCGAAGACCTTGATGGAGAAGGAGCCGAGGAGCGCGCGCCAGGGGAACGCCCACAGGCGGCGCAGGTCCAGCGCCGCGGCCAGCAGCAGCAGGAAGGCCAGGATTTGGACGAAGGCGGCGAAGCGCGTAAAGAAGGAGAGGCGCGGGAAAAAGACGATCGCCGCGCCCTCGCCGCAGGGGAAGACGTAGCCGCTGTAGCTCGCGCCCATGGAGCGCAGCCGCGTCCAGCCCTCGCCGGCGCGGGCCAGCGCCCCCAGGTCGCCGACGTTGACGTTGGCCGGGTTCTCCAGGATCCGGCCCTCGCCGTCCAGGCGCAGGTAGTTCAGCCCGACGTCGCGCAGGCGACGGTCGGCGGCCAGGATGGAGAAGCGCTCGCGGCTCTTCAGCACCAGGTCGGCGGTGTTCAGCACCTGCACCATGATGGTGCCGAGGTAGTTCTCCCCCTGGAAGACGTTGATGGTGGCCACCGCCAGCCGCGCCTTGCGGCCGAACAGGGCGGCGTCGACGTTCTCCACGTGCCAGAAGGGAAAGATGTCCTCCTTGTGCAGGGGGATGTAGGGCATCTGGTAGGAGAAGGCGTGCAGCAGCTCGCCGCCGGGGGCGACGACGTAGACGCCCGAGGCGATGTTCTCGCGCGCAGCCAGGGTGTTGCGCCAGCGGTCGTCCAGCTCCTCCCCCGGCCCGCCGGGCCGGAAAAAGGCGGAGAACGGGATCTTGCTGGAATTCAGCTCGTACACGACCTCGCGGGCCACGAGCTTGGCATAGTCGTCCTGGCTGGCGAAGACCGGCTTCAGGTTCTCGCTGACGAAGGCCTTCGTCTCGCGCAGCGAGCAGTGCACGAGCCCCAAATGGACCGCCAGGGCCAGCAGTGGCAGGATCGCGGCCCGGCGCAGCCAGCGGCGGCCGGGCTGCAGCAGCACGATCGCGAAGGCCAGGGACAGCAGGGGGAAGGCCCAGGGCGGCTCGGAAAGGAGCGCGGCCCCGGGAACCTGCAGGGCCGCCTGCGCCAGGAGCCACGGCCAGGCGCGGCGCCAGCCCTGCGCCGGCGCGAGGCGGGCGGCGGCCAGCAGCGGGGCGGCGTACAGGCCGAGCAGCAGCGCCAGCAGGGCCAGGTAGCGCGGGGCCGGCGTGAAGTCGCCGAAGGGAAAGTCGACGCTGGCCAGGACGCGCCGGGACGCGACGAGGGCCGCGAAGGCCAGGAGGTTGAAGGCCGCGAAGGCCGCGGCGCCGCTGGGGCGCCTCCGCCCGGCCAGGAGAACGCGCCCGGCCAGGAGCAGGCAGGCCAGGGCGGCCAGGAGCTGGAACACGGTGCGTACGGCCGGCCGGCGTCATGGCCGTCAGCCACGAGTCGCTCGGCCCTGGGGGCCCGCCCGGCGACGCCCTGACGATGATGGAGGTGGCGAGGGACGAGGGGGGAGTGATGCCGCGGGTGTTCGGCGTGAACCATCAC
>DAHVOV010000059.1 GCA_027318645.1 Candidatus Aminicenantota bacterium | reverse complement strand
ACGATGATGTGGATCGACGGATCGGAGCCCATGGCATAGCGGTACAGCCCGGCTCGGCTGAAGACCGCCCGGTACACCCTGTGCCGCAGCGCTTCGTCGGACGGGGAGAGGGGCAGCACCTGGATGGCGACTACGATTTCGCCCACGCCCGACACCTTGGCTACCCGCTGGAACGCCTCCTGTCGGGTGACCGGCTGCCGCACGTGGCCTAGCAGCGTCACGTCCCGGCCTTCGATGCGGAAGGAGAGGCTGTCGAAGACGCCGTAGTGCGGGGCCAGGCGCAGCGCCTCGCGCACGCGGGCCGCCAGAGCCTGTTCGCCCGGCGCCAGAGGCGCCGCGGACAGGGCCGTTCCGACTAAAACCGCCGTCACAAGAGCCAAAACCAGCATATTTTTCATGTTGGCCTCCTTTTTTCTGAAATGAGAACAGGCTGGTGGCATTTATCTTGCAGCAATTACTAAGTGGTAGTGATAGTGGTAGTGGTAGCAACAACCAAAGCAGAAGCTAACGTGATGAGTGATAAGTGATGCGTGATGAGAAACAGCACAAGGAAGAACTCTACCTTGTCATTGGTGAATAGTGATTGGAAAAGCACGGGTCGATCCATTGCTGTTTCTCATCACTTATCACGTATCACTTATCACGATGGTTCGAATTGCAACTGACTCTTTTTCGTGGTAAAATCCCTTCTCGATTCGCAAATTCACCCATCGTTCCGAGTGAGCCATGAAACACGACGAAAACCTGGGCTTTAATAGTCTATTGATCCACGGCGGCGTCGAGGCCGACCCCCTGGGCAGCGCCACGGTGCCGATCTACCAAACCTCCACCTTCGCCTTCCGCAACGCCGACGAGGGCGCGCGCCGCTTCGCCGGCGAGGACGACGGCTACATCTACACCCGGCTGGGCAACCCGACCATCGCCACCCTGGAGCGGCAGATCGCCATCCTGGAGAAGGGCTTCGGCGGAGTCGCCGTCGCCTCAGGCATGGCCGCCGTCTCGACCATCTACGTCGCCTTCCTCAAGGCCGGCGACCACATCGTCTCCACCGCCGCGGTCTACGGCCCCTCGCGCGGCATCATGGAGTCGTACTTCAGGAAGTTCGGCGTCGAGAGCACCTACCTCAGCACCGCCGACCTGGACGCCGTGCGCGCCGCTATCCGCCCCAATACGCGCATGCTGTACGTCGAGACCCCGACCAACCCCACCATGGAGCTCAGCGACATCCGCGCCCTCAGCGCCATCGCCCGCGAGCACAAGCTGGTGATGGTGGTCGACAACACCTTCTCCAGCCCCTTCCTGCAGCGGCCCATCGAGATGGGCGCCGACATCGTCTTCCACTCCATGACCAAGTTCATCAACGGCCACGCCGACATCGTCGCCGGCATGATCGTCGCCCGCGACGAGGAGCTCTACAAGGCCGTGCGCCAGGCCATGATCGGCATGGGCGGCAACATGGACCCGCACCAGGCCTACCTGGTGCTGCGCGGCGTCAAGACCCTGGCGCTGCGCGTCCAGCGCGCCCAGGAGAACGCCCAGAAGGTCGCCGAGTACCTTGAGAGCCATCCCAAGGTCGCCTGGGTCAAATACCCGGGGCTGAAGTCGCACCCGCAGCACGAGCTGGCCAAGAAGCAGATGGACGGCCCGGGCGCCATGATCAGCTTCGAGCTCAAGGGCGGTCTGAAGGCGGGCAAGGTGCTGATGGACAACGTGCGCCTGGCGCTGCTGGCCGTCTCCCTGGGCGGCATCGAGACCCTGATCCAGCACCCCGCCTCCATGACCCATTCCAAGATGGCCAAGGAGAAGCGCCAGGCGGCCGGCATCAGCGACGGGCTGGTGCGCTTTTCCGTCGGCATCGAGGACCTGAAGGACATCATCGCCGACCTGGAGCAGGCGCTGGCCAAAGTCTAGAATCGATCTAAGTGACGAGTGACGAGGAAATGCACTCGGCGCGCGGCGCATGGCAGACGGCGGACGGCAACGCAAGTCAATTTGCCGAAATTCGTGATCTGGCGCAGCGATGGATCCCCTTATGCCGATCCTGCCATTCTCCGTCACATTTTTCGTCATTCCCTGTCGTTTGCGGTCGAGCCGATAGAAATTTCTGATAAGACAGGCGATTTGCCCTGAAGTTTCCGCAGCAGGCCCTTTTCCGACATATTTTTCCATATTGCTTTTTCCCCGGGGGGCGTGGATCGTATGGGGCAATTGGGGGGAATCATGGGAAAGATCATCTCGGCCCGGGCCTGGGCCAACAACGAAGTGGCGTACATCGCCTGGGACATCGACGGAAGGATCGACGGTTGCCTGGGATTCGAGGTCACGCGCGTCTACTTGAACGATGACGGCACGGTCAGGCGCCTGGACGACGGGAGCGAGGACCGGGTCCGCTGCGCCGCCTGGGTGGCGTTCAAGGGGCAGAAGAACCCGCATTGGCTGCCGCAGGACACCGGCGTGTGGCCGGTGCAGAAGCTGTGCTGGCGGGACCTCACCCTGCGCAAGAAGCGCAAGGGCATGGAGCGGCGCCCCGACGAGGTGTGTGTGCGCTACGAGATCCGGCCGCTGGGCGACGCGGGCGGCGCCTTGGCCCCGGTTCCGCCCAACGGGCTCGACTACGGCTTCATTCCCCGGCGCGACGCCAAGGGGCGGCCCCTGCGCAAAGCCGACGGCAGGGTCCAGTGGGAGCGAGTGAAGGCTTATGAAGGCAAGCCGCGGCCGCTGGCCTACCTGGCTCCCGCCGTGGCCTCCAACGACCTGCGAGTGACCTCCCGCCGCGGCCCGTTCCGCTCGGTCTTCACCAATGGCATCCTGGCCGCCCAGTGGCTGCGCAACGTCCTGTACGAGGACGGCGTGCTGGAGAAGAACGAGCTGCTGAAGAAGATCGAGGACCCGGCCGACACCCACCGCAAGTACCTGGCCGGAGACGTCCTGCCGCTGCTCGAAGAGCTTTTCCATCGCCCCGGCGAGTTCTACCTGGCGCTCTATGAGCTCGAGGACAGGCAGCTGGAGCAAATGCTGGCGGACAACGCGGGCCGCATCCACGTGATCCTGGCCAACACCGGCAAGTCGGGTGGCAAGTGGGACGAGCGCAACCGCCTGGCGCGCAGGCGGCTGCACGACGCCGGCGCCGACGTCCAGGACCGCATGTTCAACAACAGCACCCACATCGGCCACAACAAGTTCGTCGTCCACGTGCCGCCGGGCGGCGGCGCGCGCTCGGTGCTGACCGGCAGCACCAACTGGACCTATACCGGCGTGGCCGGCCAGACCAACAACATGCTGCTGGTCGAGGACGACGGCCTGGCCGGATGCTTCCTCGATTATTGGCGGCGGCTGAAGGCCGACGCGCTCCCGGTGCCCAAGCCCCTGAGCCGCGAGATGAAGGACAACCAGCAGGGGAAGCCGTTCCGCAAGTCCAACGAGGCGCCCAACCGGCTGCGGCTGGGTACCGGCGCCGGGGCCGAGGCCTGGTTCTCGCCGAACATGCAGGCGCGGCAGAAGGGGAAGGAGACGCCCCCCGACCTGAGCGAGGTCTTTCGCCGCATCCGCCAGGCAAAGGAGGCGGTGCTGTTCCTGGCCTTCTATCCCAGCCAGAAGGGCAACGACAGCATCGTTGGCGAGGCGATCGCCCTGGGCCGCAGGGACCGCTCGCTGCTGGTGACGGGCGCCGTCTCCAGCGCCCAGGCCATGCCCAACTTCGTCCCGAAGAAGAAGGGGGCCGCGGCAGGAGAGGCGGACGAGGAGAAGTCGCCCGCCGTCTTCGACGAGGACAACGTCTCCATCGTCCGCGCCGCGCGCATCGATGAGAAGACCCTGTGCGGCGACCTGGGCGTGGAGCAGCTGACGGCGAAGGGTGGCGTCGGCGCCATCATCCATGACAAGATCGTGGTCATCGACCCGCGCCTGCCCACCTGCTCGGTGATCCTGGGCAGCCACAACCTGGGCTTCAAGGCCTCCTATTGCAACGACGAGAACCTGCTGGTCATCGATGGCGACGAAGAGCTGGCCGCCGCCTATGCCGTGCACGTGCTCGACGTCTTCGACCATTACCGTTTCCGCGCGGTCGAGGCCGACCTGGCGAATGAAGGCAAGCCTGGCTTCTCGGGGTTCCTGGACACCGACGACGGCTGGCAGGATCCGTACGTGGACCGGGCCAAGGGCGCCATATCGCGCTATTTTTCGCGTTGAGCGAGCGGCGAGGAAATGCAACCGGCGTATGGCAGCAGCAAGTTAACGATCAAAAAGTGGAATCGATGGAAATCTTCGGGAAAATTGGATTAAGGCAGTTTTATCTTTGTTATGTCAATATTTTGCGGTTACCGTCAGCCGTACGCCGTCTGCCGTACGCCAAGTTCAGTTTCCGTTATACTGAGATCCGCATTTTGATCGCGTTGAGCAGCGCTTCCGGCTCGTCCGTCCCGATGCGGAAGCGGCTGTTGTCCTTGTTCGCGATCTCGACCGCGTCGAGGCCCGAGACGTTGAACATCGGCCCCCACGGCCCCATGCGCAGGCCCCAGCCGTAGTACCACTTGTTGCGCACCTGCACCGCTTCGCGGATGTCGCTGATGCGGATGGTTTTCCTGACCAGGCCGATGCCGAAACGGGCGCGCACGGCCTCATGGTCGACCGTGACCGTCAGCCAGCCGAAGACCAGGGCCATCACGGCCAGAAGGCCCATGGTCAGCGAGAGCGGGAACCAGGTCTCCGGCCGCGGCTTGAAATAGATCCCGGTCGCGGCGACGAACAGGATGCCCGCGATCATGGTGCCGATCACCATCCAGCCGGTCTGCGTGTGCTTGTACACAGTGCCTCTCTGTCAGGAACAGTATAACCGAGTGGTAGTGATAGTGGTAGTGCAGTAGTAAGAACTCGGCATACGGCAGACGGCGTACGGCGTACGGTAAACGCATTCGATTTATCGTGATTCGTTATTCGTGATTCGTGAAGGCAATCGGTATACGGTTTAGGGCAGAGCCACAAACCTTCTCATTAGTTTTTTAACTGTTTTCTGAAAATAAGAAAATTCATATTGACATTTATGACTTTAAATGATAA
>DAHVOV010000124.1 GCA_027318645.1 Candidatus Aminicenantota bacterium | reverse complement strand
ACATCGCCGAGCTCGGCACCGGCGTGACCGGCTTCGCCGAGGGCGAGCGCGTCTCCGGTGAGGGTCATGCCCATCCTTCTCGACTTCATCAGCACCAACGTGTCCTACTCCAAGGTGCTGACGAGGCTGGAGGAGGTGAAGGCGCTGGCGCTGGTCAATCCCGTCTTCATCCACCTGAAGAAGGGGCGCGTCGTGCTGCGCAGCGGCGACGAGGTCAGCCGTGACCACATGCGCCTGATCCAGCTGATCGCCGCCGAGGAGAAGACCAGCTCCCGGCGCGTCCCGGGGGTGATCTTCATCCTGGTGTCGCTCGGCGTGCTGTTCTTCTTCATCTGGCGCCTGAACACCCTGGCCAAGACCGGCGGCATCAACCGCCCGCGGCTGAACTTCGTCTCGGGCATGACCTTCATCGCCTGCGCCCTGATCTACCGCCTGGCGCTGTTCCTCTACCCGCTGGTGCTCAAGAACCTGGCCTTCCGCGTGCAGATCGAGGGCGACGTCCTGGCCTACGGCGTCCCCTTCGCCGTCGGCTCGCTGATCATCGCCTTCCTGTTCGACCTGCAGAGCGCGGTCGTGTTCTCCTTCATCAACGCCGTCATCGGCGCCTTCGCCTGCGACTGGGACTTCCGCATCATGCTCTACGTCCTGGCCGGCAACCTGGCCGCGGCCTTCGGCATCGAGTTCTACCAGCGGCTGAAGCGCTCCTCGGTGTTCAAGGCCTCCTTCTTCTGGCTGCTGCCGGTCAACCTGGCCATCACGCTGCTGTTCGCCCTGTCGGCCGACGGCGGCGGCTGGCTGCCGACGGCCTTCACCGTGCTGCTGGGAGCGCTGGCGGCCCTGCTGTCGGCCTTCGTCGCCAACTTCCTGATCCCGCTCTGGGAGGTGATGTTCAAGCTGGTCACCGACCTGAAGCTGGTCGAGCTCTCCAACCTCAACCTGCCCTGCTTCCGCGAGATGCTGGAGAAGGCCCCCGGCACCTACCACCACTCGCAGATGGTGGCCACCCTGGCCGAGTCCGCCGCCCAGGAGCTGGAGCTGTCGCCGCTACTGCTGCGCGCCATGGCGCTGTACCATGACATCGGCAAGGTCGACAACCCCCAGTTCTTCACCGAGAACCAGTCGGTCTACGAGGACCCGCACGCGCAGCTGACGCCGCTGGAGAGCGCCAAGGTCATCATCTCGCACATCCCCCTCGGCCTGGAGAAGGCCGAGCGCCTCAAGCTGCCGCGCCAGGTGGCGCAGGCCATCTCCCAGCACCACGGCAGCAAGCTGGTGAAGTTCTTCCACGCCCGCGCCCTGGAGCTCAGCGCCGGGCGCCTGGACGAGTTCGACGAGAACATGTTCCGCTACCCGGGCAAGAAGCCGCAGCAGGTGGAGGCGGCCATCATCATGCTGGCCGACCAGGTGGAGGCGGCCAGCAAGAGCCTCTCGGCGCCGGGCGACCAGGACATCCGCAACGTGGTGGAGAAGATCATCGCCTCCGACATCGCCGAGAACCAGTTCGACGAGTGCGACGGGCTGACCTTCAAGGCGCTGAACGTCATCGCCCGCAGCTTCTACGACAAGCTGGCCTCGATCTACCACCAGCGCGTCTCCTACCCGGGCTTCGACTTCAGCAAGGCCGCCGCGACATGATCGTCCTGCAGCGCCAGGAGTTCACCCTGCCCGGCCGCGGGCTGCCGGCCCGGCTGCGGCGCGCCGCCGGCCGCATCGCCGTGGAGGGGGACGTCACCGTGCGCCTGGCCGGGGCGAGGGAAGCCCGCGCCCTGAACCGCGAGTTCCGCCACATCGACCGCGCCACCGACGTGCTGAGCTTCCCCGCCGGCCCCGCCGCCTCCGCCGGCGGCGACTACGCCGGCGACATCCTCATCTGCATGCCGGTGGCCGAGGCGCAGGCGAGGCGCGCCGGCCATTCGCTGGCCCGCGAGCTGCTGCTGCTGGCCATCCACGGCCTGCTGCACCTCAAGGGCCTGGACCACGAGGCCGACGGCGGCGAGATGCTGACCGCGCAGCAGCGGCTATTCGCCGAGCTCTCCCGGTGGCTGCCGTGAGCGTCGCCCTGCTGGTCCTGCTGTTCGTCGCCGCGCTGCTCTTCCACCTGCTGGAGAGCAGCTTCGAGAGCTTCTCGCGCATCTCGCTGGCCCGCTTCCTGGCGGGCATGGAAGGGCGGCGCCTGCCGCGCTTCCCCTTCGTGGAGAAGTTCGACCTGGTCATCCACTCGCTGGAGACGCTGGTCTTCGTGCTGCAGATCGTGCTGATGCTGTGGAGCTTCCGCCTGCTGCGCCCCGTCCTGCCGGCGCCGGCGCCGCGCATCCTGATCATCGGCCTGTTCTACCTGGTGTTCTTCAACGTGGTCTTCTACATCGTCGCCTACCGCAACCGCGAGACGGTGCTGCGCGCCCTGATCTTCCTCTTCCCGGTGGCCTGGTTCGTGTTCTACCCGCTGAACTACGTCTTCTCCCTGTTCCTCAAGGAGAACCCCGCCGATCCCGGCGAGGAGGAGAACGGCGAGATCACCGACGAGCAGGTCGAGGTGTTCCTGGAGGAGGGGGCCAAGGAGGGGGTGATCGAGAAGGAGGACCAGGAGATGATCGAGAGCGTCCTCGAGTTCGGCGACACCCTGGTCAAGGAGATCATGACGCCGCGGGTGAACATGACCCACGTGCACGTCGACTCCCGGCTGGACGAGATCGTGGCCGTCATCCGCGAGAAGAAGAAGTCGCGCCTGCCGGTCGTCGCCGACAAGCTGGACAACGTCGAGGGCATCATCCTGGCCAAGGACGTGCTGGACTGGTGGGGGCGGGACGACTTCGACATGCGCCGCATCCTGCGCCCGCCCTTCTTCATCCCCGAGACCATGCGCGTCATCGAGCTGCTGAAGGAGATGCAGCGCACCAACCAGAAGTTCGCCATCGTCGTCGACGAGTTCGGCGGCGTCTCGGGCGTGATCAGCATGGAGGACATCGTCGAGGAGATCGTCGGCGACATCAAGGACGAGTACGACGTGGACCTGGAGCCCATCGCCCGCGACCGCGACGGCTGGACGGTGCGCGGCGACACCTCCATCTACGAGCTCAACGAGTCGCTGGGCGTCGAGATCGACGACGACGAGGACTTCCAGACCGTCGCCGGGCTGATCAGCTGCAAGCTGGGCAAGATCCCCTCCGCCGGCGACCGCGTCAGCGCCGCCGGGCTAGTGTTCACGGTCCGGGAGATGGATCGCAACCGCATCAAGACCGTCCGCGTCACCCATGAAGAAAAAGCGTGACCCGCGGCGCTCGGGCTACGTGGCCCTGGTGGGGCGCACCAACGTCGGCAAGTCCACCTTCCTGAACGCCCTGCTGGAGGCCAAGATCGCCATCGTGTCGGCCAAGCCGCAGACCACGCGGCGCAAGGTGTTGGGCATCAAGACCACCCCGCGCGGCCAGGCGGTATTCTTCGACTGCCCGGGCGTGCACAAGCCGCACTTCAAGCTCAACGAGCTGATGATGAAGGAGGTGCGCGACGCCCTGCACGACGCCGACCTGGTCCTCTACTTCGTCGACGTCAGCGACCCGCGCCCCGACGAGTTTGTCCTCTCCATGCTGGCCGAGGCCAGGAAGCCGGTGTTCCTGGCCATCAACAAGATCGACACGCTGAACCGGGCGCGCGTCTTGGAGCGCATCCAGGCCTGGAAGGACGCCTTCCCCTGGAAGGAGATCGTCCCCCTGTCGGCGCTGCGCGGCGACAACCTGGACCTCGTCGAGGAGCTCATCTTCCGCACCCTGCCGGAAGGGGAGGACCTCTACCCGGCCGAGGAGACGACGCTGCAGAGCCAGTCCTACTACGTCGGCGAGCTCGTGCGCGAGAAGGTGCTCGACCTGGTCGAGGACGAGCTGCCCTTCACCACCACCCTGCGGGTGGAGGAGATCAAGGACCGCGGCGAGGTCGTCTACGTGCGCGCCGAGATCTGGGTGGAGACCCCGGCGCAGAAGAAGATCGTCGTCGGCCGCCAGGGCGGCCTGGTGAAGCGCATCGGCACCGCCGGCCGCGCCGCCCTGGAGGAGTATTTCGCCAAGAAGGTGTTCCTCGACCTGTTCGTCAAGGTCGTGCCCGGCTGGCGCAACTCGCCCGAGGTCGTGCGCGAGATCTTCGGCTGATCCCCGCCGCGGGGGAAGGCCGCCGACGGACGATTCGCCTTTGCCATCGCCCCGCGAAGGTTCCCGGGCCTGGGGCGGGGGTCGGGGATCCCCCGGTTGCTATTTATCGTTTAATATAATAAAATAGCCCCTAAACAAATGCGGAAAACGAACACGCTGCGCGCCAAGTTCCTGGTGTCCTTCGTCCTGCTCAGCCTGGCGTACATCGTCCTTTCCGCATTCCTCATCCTGCGCATGGTCTCGGCGGCCAACGACCGGCTGGCCCAGGACAGCTTCCAGCGCTGGGCGCACGACTTCGAGACGCTGGCCGAGCCCAATTTCGTCTACTTCAGCTACATGAACCTCAAGTCGCAGGCCGAGGAGATCCTCAAGGGCCACCCGCGCGATTTCCTCGTCCTCACCGACGCCGAGGGCCGCGAGATCTTCTTCAGCGGCCCGGAATGGCTGCGCCGCGAGCTGGAGCCGCTGCGCGGCAGCGCCGGGGAGCAGCTGCTCGCCGTGCGCCTGGGGTCGCGGCCCTACTTCATGCTGCGCCTGCCGGTGAAGGTCGAGGGAGCCGACACGGTGTGGGGCGGCATCCTCTTCGGGCAGTCCAACGAGGGCAGCCGCGCCATGCTCGCCCGCCTGCGCCTGTACGTCATCCTCATCTCCGGGCTGCTGCTGCTGGCCTCGATCGCCGTCATCGCCGTCATCAACCGCCGGCTGACCCAGCCCGTGCAGCTGCTGAAGAACGGCCTGGAGCGCATCAGCCACGGCGACTTCTCGCACCGCCTCGACATCCGCTCCAACGACGAGTTCTCCTACCTGGGCGGCCAGTTCAACGTGATGGCCGAGAAGATCGAGGCCATGCTGCGCGAGATCGAGGCCACGCACCGCAACCTGGAGAAGCAGGTCGCCCTGCGCACGCGCGAGCTGAACGAGTCCAACCAGAAGCTGCAGGTGGCCATGCAGGAGCTGCGCGACACGCAGCGGCACATCATCCAGTCCGAGAAGCAGAAGTCGCTGACCGCCATCGTCTCCGGCTTCGCCCACGAGATCAACAACCCGCTGACCGGCATCCTGGGCTACGTCGACCTGCTGGCCATCCGCGACGACGTCGGCCCCTACGTGCGCGAGAAGCTGAGCAGCATCCAGAAGCAGGCCGTGCGCATCCAGAACATCATCGACCAGCTCAACCAGATGAACCCGGACATGGAGCAGGTCAAGATGGAGCTCAGCCTCGGGAACCTGCTGGAGAAGCTGGTCAAGGTGATGGGCTCGCGTCCGGAGAACGCCGGCACCGCCATCGTGCGCGAGAACGGCGGCGAGGACGTGGTCACCTGGGGCAATCACTTCGCCCTGTGGCAGGTGTTCGAGGGCATCGTCGAGAACGCCCTGGAGGCGCTGCACGAGAACCATGTGCGCGACGGCCGGGTGGTCATCGCCCTCAAGCGCTCGCTCGACGGCCGCCAGGCCATCGTCGAGGTGCGCGACAACGGCGGCGGCTTCCAGAACATCGACAAGGCCTTCGACCCCTTCTACACCACCAAGAGCCGCACCCAGAAGAAGGGCATCGGCCTGACCATCGCCTACAACATCATCCAGGAGCACCAAGGCAACATCGTCATCCGCAACAACGAGGAGGGCGGCGCCACCGTGTCGGTCTACCTGAAGGTCGCGGAGAGGCATTCCAATAACCGAGCGCAAGCGGAGGAGTAAGCATGCTCAAACTGATGAGGGAAAAGAAAAAAGCGCTGTCCTGGGTCCTCTGGCTGGTGATCCTGGCCTTCGTGGGCTTCATCTTCGTGCAGTGGGGCGCCGGGCGCCTGGGCGGCGGCGGGCTGGACCGCGACGTGGCCGCCGTCGGCCGCCAGACGATCAGCGGCGAGGAGTTCCAGAAGAACCTGGCGCGCACGCTGGAGATGTACGGCAAGCAGTTCAAGGACGGCCTCAGCCGCCAGGCGATCAACCAGCTGGGGATCGCCGAGCAGGTGCTGCAGGGCATGGTCACCTCGCGCATGGTGCAGGGCGAGGCCGCCCGCCTGGGCCTGACCGTCAGCGACGCCGAGCTGGGGGAGGCCATCCGCCGTCATCCTTCCTTCCAGCGCGACGGCTCCTTCATCGGCTCCGAGGAGTACGAGCGCCTGCTGGCCTACAACCACGTCACGGTGATCGACTTCGAGGAGAGCCTGCGCCAGGACCTGCTGGCCGACAAGCTGAAGGCGCTGGTGGCCGCCGGCGTGGCCCTCGACCTGGACAAGCTCCGCGAGGACTACCGCAAGGAGAACGACAAGGCCGAGCTGGAGTACATCGCCTTCCGCGCCGCCGACGTGAAGGAGGAGCCGGCGCTCGCCGATGCCGAGCTGCGCGCCTACTACGCCGGGAACCGGGAGCGCTTCCGCGGCGAGGAGAAGCGCGCCGGCCAGGCGCTGGCCCTGACGTTCGCCGACTTCAAGAAGCAGGTGGCGATCAAGGAGCAGGACCTGTTCGCCTATTACCAGCAGAACAAGTCCCTGTTCCGCGTGCCGGGCAAGACCCGCGTCAGCCGCATCCGCGTCCCCTACGGCGACGCCGACCGCGAGCAGGTGCTGCAGCAGCTGGAGGCGACCGCCGCCGCCCTGACCCCGGAGACCTTCGCCGCCAAGGCGCGGGAGATCTCCAAGGACGACAAGGCCCAGGAGGGCGGCGACTGGGGCTACTGGGGCTGGCAAAGCTTCAGCGCCCAGGAGAAGTCGCTGATCGACAGCCTGCGCGCCGGCGGCATCTCCTCGCCGGTGGACGCCGGCGGCGCCTTCGCGCTGCTCTACGTCAGCGAGAAGACCGAGGAGCAGCAGGAAAGCTACGACGCCGTCAAGCCGCGCATCCGCACCGTGCTGGAGAACGATCGCCTGCGCGAGCTGGTGGGCCAGCGCCTGGCCCAGGCCCGGCAGCGCATCGGCAAGGAGAAGGGGCTGCAGGACGCCGCCGCCCAGCTCGGCGCCAAGGTCACCGACACCGGCCTGCTCACCCGCGGCCAGCCGATCCCGGGCCTGGACGAGAACGGCACCCTGTCGCAGCAGCTCTTCGCCATGGCCGAGAACGACGTGTCCGACCCGTTGGAGTTCCCGGCAGGGTTCGCCATCCTGCGCCTCACCCGCGTGGTCAAGCCGCAGGTCGAGCCCTTCGAGGCCGTGCGCGACAAGGTGGCCCGCGAAGCCGGTGTCGCCCGCAAGCTGGAGCAGCTGCAGGGGCGGGCGCGCCAGGTCGCCGACGCGCTCAACCGCCTGGCCGACGCCAAGAAGACCGAGGAGTACCTGAAAAAGGAGGCCCTGAAGCTGGAGAGCGCCAGCTACCAGCGCGGCAACAGCCTGGCCGGCATGGCCGGCAAGCCGGGGCTGGACGATGCCGTCTTCGCCCTCCCCGAGAGTTCCTTTTCCGCCCCGCTGACGCTGCAGGACGCCGTGGTCGTGGTCCGGCCCAAGAGCCGCAAGCTTACCGGCGACGCCGACTTCGCCCGCGAGCGCGAGGCCTACACCCGCCGCCGCCTGGGCGAGGCCCAGGACGCCGCCTTCGGCTCCTTCCTGCTGAGCCGCAAGGAGCGCTACCCGGTGCGCTTCAACGGCGAGCTGTTCGAGAAAGTGAAGGATTCCGCCCTGTCCCGTTACCGCTGAAGGAGCGCCCCATGAGCCAAGCCAACGAAGTCAAGGGAATGCCCGCGGGGGCCTTCGAGGTCCTGCCCGCGGGCCAGGAGTACCGCCCGTACATCGCCGCCGACCAGGTCCTGCCCGAGGTGACGGCGCGCTCGATCGTCCTCGGCCTGATCATGGCCGTCCTCTTCTCGGCCGCCGCCGCCTTCCTGGGGCTGAAGATCGGCCAGGTGTTCGAGGCCGCCATCCCCATCGCCATCATCGCCGTCGGCGTCGGGCCGCTGTTCCGCCGCCGCAGCACCATCCTGGAGAACGTCATCGTGCAGTCGATCGGCGCCGCCTCGGGGCTGGTCGTGGCCGGCGCCATCTTTACCCTGCCGGCCCTGTTCATCCTGGGGCTGGACCAGGCGATCGGCTTCGACCTGTTCAAGATCTTCATGGTCTCCTTCCTGGGCGGCACCCTGGGCGTCCTGTTCCTCATCCCCTTCCGCAAGTACTTCGTCAAGGAGATGCACGGCCACTTCCCCTTCCCCGAGGCCACCGCAACCACCCAGGTGCTGGTCGCCGGCGAGCGGGGAGGGTCGCAGGCCAGGATCCTGGTCAAGAGCATGGTCATCGGCGGCATCTTCGACTTCATGGTGCATACCGTCGGCGCCTACAGCGAGGTCTTCACCACCCGCATCTTCGCCTTCGGCCGCGCCCTTTCCGACAAGGCGCGCCTGGTCTTCAAGATGGACGTCCTGTCGGCGGTCCTGGGCCTGGGCTACATCATCGGCCTGAAGTACACGATGATCATCGCCGCCGGCAGCCTGCTGTCGTGGTTCCTGCTGGTGCCGGTCATCTACTACTTCGGCCAGTTCATCCCCGCCGAGATCGTGGGCAACGCCTCCAAGCTGATCTCGGCCATGAGCGCCGAGGAGGTCTTCCGCAACTACGTGCGCTTCATCGGCATCGGCGCCATCGCCATGGCCGGCATCATCGGCATCCTCAAGTCGTCCAAGATCATCGTCCAGGCCTTCGGCATGGGCTTCAAGCAGATCGTGCGCAAGCCTGGCGCCGGCGCCGAGGCCGCCGAGCCGCGCACCCAGCGCGACCTGCACATGCGCTTCGTCATCCTCGGCCTGCTGCTGGCCGTCGCGGTGATCTTCGTGTTCTTCAGCTTCTCGGTGCTGAAGCCGGTCCCGCAGCCGCTGAAGATCGGGCTGATCGCCACCGTCACCGTCTTCGTCATCAGCTTCCTGTTCACCTCGGTGGCGGCGCGGGCCATCGCCATCGTCGGCACCAACCCGGTCTCGGGCATGACCATGATGACCCTGATCCTGAGCAGCCTGGTGCTGGCCGGCGCCGGCCTCAGCGGGCAGTACGGCATGTACGCCGCCCTGCTCATCGGCGGCGTGGTGTGCACGGCGCTCTCCATGTCGGGCGGCTTCATTACCGACCTGAAGATCGGCTACTGGCTGGGCGCGACGCCCCTGAAGCAGGAGAAGTACAAGTTCCTGGGCATCTTCGTCTCGTCGCTGACCGTGGGCCTGGTCATCTTCCTGCTCAACCGCACCTACGGCTTTGCCAACGCCGACGCCCTGGCCGCGCCGCAGGCCAACGCCATGGCCGCCCTGATCCAGCCGCTGATGAACCCCGGCGCCCAGGTGCCCTGGCTGCTCTACGGCGTGGGCATCCTCACCGCCCTGATCATGGAGCTCATCGGCGTGCCGCCGCTGGCCTTCGCCCTGGGCATGTACATCCCCCTGGAGCTGAACACGCCGCTGGTCATCGGCGGTCTGATCGCCCACCTGGTCGCCCGTTCCAGCAAGGACAAGGAATTGGGCACGAAGCGCTACGACCGCGGCATCCTCACCGCCTCGGGCTTCATCGCCGGCGTCGCCATCATCGGCGTGGTCAGCGCCATGCTCAAGTACCTGAACGTCGAGCGCTTCATCCACCTGGGCTGGGCCGACGGCGCGCACGGCGAGACCATCGCCCTGGCGATGTTCGTCCTGCTCGCCCTGTACCTGTACATCGACTCGCGGCGCGCCCGCAAGGAGGATTGATGGAGCGCGAGAAGATCGCCCAGGCCATCGAGATCCTGCGCGAGCTGGAGATCGACCTGTGGATGGTCATCGACCGTGAGTCGGGGATCATCTCCGACCCGGTGATGGACTTCGTCGTCGGCCAGCATGCCACCTGGCTTTCCTTCTTCCTGTTCTCGCGCAGCGGCGAGAAGCATGCCGTCGTCGGCAACCTCGACGTGGAGACCTTCCGCCGCAGCGGGCTGTTCGACACCGTGTCGGCCTACAAGGGCAGCCCGCGCGAGGACCTGCTGCGCCTGCTGGGGCGCCTGGCGCCGGCGCGCATCGCCATCGACTATTCGCCCGACTGCGCCGCCGCCGACGGCCTGACCCACGGCAACTACCTCAAGCTGCTGGAGCTGCTGCAGGGCACCGACCTGGCCGGGCGCCTGGTCTCGGCCGAGGGCGTGATCGCCAAGCTGCGCGGCCGCAAGTCGGCCGAGGAGCTGCGGCGCCTGCGCCGGGCCTGCGAGGAGACGGTGGCCATCTACGACCGCGTCGGCAAGGCGGCGCGGCCGGGAATGACCGAGAAGGAGCTGGCGGACTGGATCACGCGCCGCCGCGAGAAGCTGGGCCTGCCGGCGGCCTGGCACGTCGACAGCTGCCCCGCCGTGTTCAGCGGCCCGCAGGAGATCGGCGCCCACTCGGCGCCCACCGGCAACGAGCTGAAGCCCGGCCATATCTTCAACATCGACTTCGGGGTCAAGGTCGAGAAATACTGCTCCGACCTGCAGCGCACCTGGTACATCCTGCGGCCGGGGGAGAAGCGGGCGCCGGAAGCGGTGCAGCGCGGCTTCGACGTGCTGCGCGAGTCGATCGCCCTGGCCTTCGCTGCGCTCCGCCCCGGCGCGCGCGGCATCGATGTCGACGCCGCCGCCCGCGGCCACATCGTCGCCAGCGGCTACGCCGAGTTCCCCCACGCCCTGGGGCACCAGGTGGGGCGCGACGCCCATGACGGCGGCGCCCTGCTGGCGCCGGCCTGGGAGCGCTACGGCAACCTGCCCTTCCTGCCATTGGAAAGGGACCAGGTGTTCACCATCGAGCCGCGCATCTATGTCCAGGACCACGGCGTGGCCACGGTGGAGGAGATGGCGGTCATCACCGCCACGGGCGCCGAGTACCTGTCGCGCCCGCAGACCGAGCTCATCCTGGTGAGGCCGAAAAAATGAGGCAGCCGGCGGGCGACGCGACGGCGCGGGGCCGGAAGCCCGAGTGGCTCAAGGCCCGCCTCCCGGGCGGCGATGCCTACTTCTCCCTCAAGCGCCGCCTGGAGGCGCGCGGCCTGCACACCATCTGCCAGAGCGCCCGCTGCCCCAACGCCCACGAGTGCTGGAACGGCGGCCAGGCCACATTCCTGATCATGGGCGACGTCTGCAGCCGCGACTGCCGCTTCTGCGCGGTCCGCGCCGGCCGGCCGCTGCCGCTTGACCCGCGGGAAGGGGAGCATCTCGCCGAGATGGCCCGGCTGATGGGGCTGCGCTACGCCGTCCTCACCTCGGTCACCCGCGACGACCTCGCCGACAAGGGCAGCGGCCATTTCGCCGCCGTGGTCGCCGGCCTGAAGCGCAGCCTGCCGGAGCTGCGCGTCGAGGCCCTGGTGCCCGATTTCGCCGGCCGCCCCGAGCTGCTGGACGCCGTGCTCGACGCCGGCCCCGACGTCCTGGCCCACAACGCCGAGACGGTGCCCGAGCTCTACCCGGCGGTCAACCGCCGCGCCGCCGCCTTCGCCGACACGCTGCGCGTCCTGGCCCATGCCAAGGGGCGGGGCTGGATCGCCAAGAGCGGCCTGATGGTCGGGCTGGGGGAGGAGCGCGCCCAGCTCCGCGACCTGTTCCGCACCCTGCGCGGCGTCGGCGTCGACGCGCTGACCATCGGCCAGTACCTGCAGCCCGACCGCCGCAGCCTGCCGGTGCAGCGCTACTATTCCCCGGACGAGTTCGCTGAGCTGAAGCGCGAGGCCCTGGGCCTCGGCTTCGCCGCCGTGGAGTCCGGCCCCTTCGTCCGCAGCTCCTACCACGCAGAAGAAATGTATCGGGCGGTGACCCGTGCGCTATCTCATATTCAGTGACATCCACAGCAACGTGGAGGCGTTCGAGCGCTTCCTGGCCCAGAAGAAGGCCAAGAACGTCGACAAGATCCTCTTTCTCGGCGACCTGGTCGGCTATGGGCCCGACCCCGACGCCGTCATCACGCTGTTCCGCGAGCTGCCGCACCTGCGGGCGGTGCGCGGCAACCACGACAAGGTCATCGCCGACCTGGAGTCGTCGGCGCTCTTCAACCCCGCCGCCGCCTTCTCGGCCGAGTGGAGCAAGCTGAAGATCTCGCCGGCCAACCTGCAGTACCTGAAGAAGCTGGCCAAGGGGCCGCAGGTGATCGACCGCTTCGTCACCATCTGCCACGGCTCCACCTTCGACGAGGACTACTACGTCTTCTCGCAGTTCGAGGCCACCGAGTCGTTCCGCTTCATGAACACCTCGATCGGCTTCTTCGGCCACACCCATTTCCCCATCATCTATTACCTGCGCAACGACAAGCTGGACGTCGTGCCGCTGACCGAGAACGCGCGCATCAAGCTCGACCGCAACACCCGCTACCTGATCAACCCCGGATCCATCGGCCAGCCGCGTGACAAGAACCCCTCGTCCAGCTACATCGTCTTCGACTCGGGCAAGATGGAGATCAGCTTCAACCGCTTCAGCTACGAGGTGGCGCGGACGCAGAAGAAGATCCGCGACGCCGGCCTGCCCGAGCTGCTGGCCAGCCGCCTGGAGGCGGGAGTGTAAACCCTTGATGGAGGTCGCATGAAAAACGAAGAGATCCGCGTTTTCGTCGAGAAGGTGATCAACGAGAAGGTGCAGCTGCTGCTGAACCGCATCGACGCCTTCCAGAGCAGCGTGTTCCGCGACATCGAGAAGCTCAAGGACATGGATGAGCTGGCCCGCTTCAGCCTGCCCAAGGAGCTCGCCGGCCGCGACGAGGACGCCGACGGCGCCGCCGACGTCGCCACCCTGAACGAGTTCGTGAAGAAGATCTCCGGCGCCTCCAACCAGCTGCTGCTGATCGGCGGCATCATCGAGGGCATCAACCGCTTCTGCGACCGGGCGGCGCTCTTCCTGCTGCGCGACGACAAGCTGGTCGGCTGGCGCGGCAAGGGCTTCAGCGGCGAGAACGGCCAGATCAGCGACGAGGAGCTGAAGCGCATCTTCTTCTCGCTCTCGGCCAACACCGTGCTCAAGGCCGTCATCGAGACCAAGAAGAGCTACGCCGGCGACCCGCTGCACAAGCCCGACGACTTCCTGATCTACAACCGCCTGGGCGGCGGCAAGCCCAAGCGCATCCTGGTGCTGCCGTTCTTCGTCAAGGGCAAGCCGCAGGCGGTGATCTACGCCGACTCGCTCTCCGGCGCCCCCATCCGCTCCAAGCCCATCGAGATCCTGGCCACGGTGGGGGAGCTCAGCCTCGACCTGCTGCCCATCCGCCAGAAGCTGCTGGCCAAGATCAAGACCCAGGAGTTCGTCGAGGACACCGAGGTGGAGCAGCGGATCTACGAGACGCATGAGGAGGAGCTGGAGAAGACCTCGGCGCCGGTGCGCGAGAACGACCCCGAGCGCTACGCCCGCGTCATCATCAACGACATCATCCTCTACAACAAGAAGGTGGTGGAGGACGGCATCCGCAACCGCAACCTCTACGAGGTGCTGAAGGAGACCCTGCTGCAGGCCAAGGAGCTGTTCCTGCGCCGCTCCAGCGACGTGCGCTACTTCGAGGAGCAGCTGGTCACGGTCCTGGCCAAGGGCGACCGGGCGGCGCTGAAGGGCTACAAGTTTGAAGCTCTCAAGTAGGCGCAGCCCCAGCCTTCCCTACACCCTTCTCTTCTGCCAGGTCATCCTCTTCTCCTTCGCCGCCGCCTGGGGGGCGGCCTGGCTGCTGCGCGAGCCGCCGGCCGGCCCCGCGCCCCGGCCGGCCATCGACCGCCGCCAGCTGTTCCTGAACTACCGCCTGCTGAACCGCTTCCTCAGCGGCGCCTCCGCCGCCACGGAAGCGGACGCCGCCGGGGGCGGGGAAGAGCCGCTGCTGCAGGCCATCGCCGGGCTGAAGCGGGCCGAGGAGCTCTTCGCCGGCCGCCGCTACGGCGAGTGCGCGGCGGCGCTGGCGGCCCTGGCGGACGGCTTCCCCTTCCTCGAGGAGCGCCGCGACCTCCTGCGCCTGCGCCTGCTCCACGCCCAGGGCCGCCATGCCGAACTGCTGGCCTTCTCCGCGGAGCGGCCGCCGGCCGACCTGGAGGCCCGCGTGCTGCGCCTCGACAGCCTGCTGCGCACCGGCCGCCAGGGCGCCGCCCTGGCCGAGTTCCGGCCGCTGTTCGCCCGCCACCGCCTCAAGTCCTTCCGCTCCCTGGCCCGCGCCGACCTGGCCGCGCTGCTGAAGCGCCTGGGCGAGGACGACTGGCGCGGCAAGTTCGCCGACCTGCTGCGGGCCAACGAGGGAGGCGAGTTCCGCCGCCTACTGCCCTTCAGCCGCCACCGCGATCTCAACCGGCTCTGCCATGCCGAGTTCGCCTACGCCGCGCGCGCGTACGGCCGGGCGCGCCAGCTCCTGCGCGCCCCCCTGGAGGAGCGCTTCCGCGGCGACGCCGCGCGCCTGCGCGTCAAGCTGGACCTGCGCGACAAGCCGGACATCGACCTCGACGGCCTGCTGGCCGCCCCCGAGACGGCGCCCCTGGTCACCCCCGGCCTGCAGTTCGACATCGGCCAGATCCTGCTGGGCCGGGGCGAGTTCGACCGCGCGCTGCCCTTCTACGAGCGCTTCTTCGCCGCCGCCGGGGCGCCGAACGAGCGCGGCGACGACTACTGGAAGACCGCCTGGCTGCTGGCCTGGATCCATTACCGCCGCAACGAGCGCCAGGAGGCGCTGGCGTATTTCCGGCTGGGCGGCGACTCGCCGGTCCCCGGGTACCGCATCGCCTCGCGCTACTGGCAGGCGAAGCTGGAGGAGTCCGCGCCTCCGCCGCTCCACGCCTATCCCTTCTCCTATTACGCGGTCAAGGCTCTGGGCACCCCCGACGGCTTCCGCGACCTGCACCAGGGCTTCCTCAAGGGGCTGGACGACCTGCCCGGCGAGCGCTTCCTGGGGATCGTCGACGACCTGGAGGTCCTGGCCCGGCGCGGCATGTGGGCCGAGGCGGCCGAGGCCGTGCACTGGGCCAAGCGCGACCCGGCGCTGCGAGCCGGCGACCTCAACCTGCTCAAGCTCATCGAATCGATCCTCTATTACCGGCAGAACCAGTATTTCGCCGCCTTCACCGCCTTCCGCGGCAACTTCCGCCTCCTGGAGGGGGTGCGCCTGCCCAATTTCCTCAGCTGCCTCCTCTTTCCCCGCCCGTACGAGGAGCTGATCACGGCCTATAGCCGCGAGCACGAGGTCGATCCCAGCCTGGTGCTGGCGCTGATCCGCGAGGAATCCTTCTTCCGCAGCGACGCGCGCTCGCCGGCCAACGCCTACGGGCTGATGCAGCTGCTGCAGGGGACGGCGCGCCAGGTGGCCAACGGCAGCGGCCTCAAGGTCAAGGCCCGCGACCTCTATGACCCGGAGATCAACGTGCGCCTGGGCCTGGAGTACCTGAAGACGCTGCTGGAGCGCTACGACGGCCGCCTCTACCTGGCGCTGGCCGCCTACAACGCCGGCCCGCACCGCGTCGACCAGTGGCTGCGCGACTTCCCCCTGGCCGACGAGGAGGAGTTCATCGAGATGATCCCCTTCAGCGAGACGCGCAACTACGTCAAGAACATCCTGCGCAACTATTTCTTCTACCGCTATTACCAGAGCGCCGGCGCCGGGCAGGGCGGCGCCAGGGAGCGCCAGCCCTCCTGACGCGCCGCCGCTTCATTGACCCGCGGCCGGCAACGGTGCTACAATCGGTGCGGCCGAGCCCGGCCCCGCGGCCGGCGGCTTTGGCCGCGAAACCAACGGAACGAAGGTGACAGGCAACATGAGCAGGCTCAAAGTGGGAGTGATCTTCGGCGGCAAGTCGGCCGAGCACGCCGTGTCGTTGATGTCGGCGAAGTCGATCTGGGAGCACCTGGACCGGGAGAAGTACGATCCGTTCCTCATCTACATCAACCGCGGCGGGGAGTGGGCCTTGACCGGGAACACGGGCTTCCGCGAGGAGGAGCTGAGGAAGGAGGCGTTCCGCCCCTTCCTGCCCTGGGGCCCGGGAGGGGGCGCCGCCGCCGGAGCCGACATCTACTTCCCGGTGCTGCACGGCCCCAACGGCGAGGACGGCCGCATCCAGGGGCTCTTCGAGATGGCCGGCGTGCCGTTCGTGGGCGCCGACAGCCTGTCGTCGCAGCTGGCCATGGACAAGGTCGTCTCCAAGGTCCTGTTCGCCCGGGCCGGCCTGAAGACGGCCGACTACCTGGTCTTCACCGCCAACCATCCCGAGCAGATCGCCGAGCTGGTGGGCAAGAAGCTCCCGTTCCCGGTGTTCGTCAAGCCCTGCTCCCTGGGCTCGGGCGTGGGGATCAGCAAGGCCAAGGACGCCAAGGAGCTGCTCGCGGCCGTGGACCTGGCCTTCAGCTACGACGGCAAGATCATCATCGAGCGGGCGATCGCCATGCGCGAGCTCGAGGTGTCGGCCATGGGCAACCGCGAGGTCATGGTGTCCAGCCCGGGCGAGCTGCTGCCCTCCAAGGAATTTTACGACTACGCCGACAAGTACCTCCTGGGCAAGACGCAGTTCCGCATCCCGGTGCGGCTGGGGGACGAGCTCGAGGCCCGGATCAAGGATACCGTCCGCCGGGCCTACCGCAGCCTCTTCCTGTGCGGATATGCCCGCGTCGACCTCTTCCTGGAGAAGGAGAGCGGCGAGCTCCTGGTCAACGAGATCAACACCATCCCCGGCTTCACCGCCATCAGCATGTTCCCCAAGCTGTGGGAGGCCCAGGGCATCCCCTTCGCGCCGCTGCTCGACCGCCTGATCGAGTACGGCTTCGAGCACTTCCGCCAGCGCCGGGAGAACGTCGATGAAGGTCTTGGCCGTTGACTACGGCAGCCGCCGCGTCGGTCTGGCCGTGGGCGACAGCCAAACCGGCGTGGCCACGCCCCTGCCGCTGATCGCCGCTTCCGACCGCCGCCGCGTCCTGGACG
The DNA here is from genome assembly GCA_027318645.1 of Candidatus Aminicenantota bacterium. Lineage (GTDB taxonomy): Bacteria > Acidobacteriota > Aminicenantia > UBA2199 > UBA2199 > UBA2199. The sequence continues at coordinate 967 of DAHVOV010000124.1, read as the reverse complement.
CCATCGCCGCGCGCATCGCCGAGTTCGAGGTCGAACGCGTGGTGCTGGGCTACCCGCGCAGCCTGGACGGCAGCGCCGGGCCCGCCTGCGCCGCGGTCGAGCGCTTCGCCGCCGCCCTGCGCCGCAGCTGCGGCCTGAGCGTGGAGCTGGTCGACGAGGCGCTCACCAGCTTCGAGGCCGAGGAGATGGGCAAGGAGGTGCAGCCCAACTTCCGCAAGCGCAAGGCCTTCCTCGACAGTGTCGCCGCCCAGGTGATCCTGCGGGAATACTTCTCCCAGATGCACTCGGCAGACGGCGGACGGTAGACGGCATACGGTGAAGAAAGAAGAAATGAAAACTTTCGGCAATCATTCAGGGCAAAAGGCGAAGATAAAGACAAGAATTCCGGTCAATGCTGTTGCCGTACGCCGTCAGCCGTACGCCGTAGACCGCTGGCCTTCTGCTCATGGCTTTTCTCGTCACTCGTCACTTGTCACTTGTCACTTAGAACGAATGTTGCCCCTACTCGTCACTCGTCACTGGTCACGATTCACGATGCCGCGATGAAGCGAAAAAAATCGAAACGCACTGTGCTGCGGGCGCTGACGGCGCTCCTGCTGCTGGCGGCGCTGGCCGCCGCCTGGGCCGGCTACCGCCTCTATCGCCAGGTCTTCCGCCCTTACCGCGGCTCCGGCGCCAGCGCCGTCGTGCGCATCGAGAGCGGCATGAGCGTGGCCGCCATCGCCCGGCTGCTGCAGGAGCGGGGCGTGATCGCCAGCGCCGCCCAGTTCACCCGCTACTACCGCCTGTTCCACTCCCGGCGCATGCTGAAGGCCGGGGAGTACCTCTTCGATGCCCCGCTCTCGATGCGCCAGGTCATCGCCAAGCTGGAGGAGGGCAAGGCGATCCTGCGCCGGGTCACGGTCCCCGAGGGCCTGTGGATCGGCGAGACGGCTCGGGTCCTCGAGCAGGCCGGGCTGTTCCCGGC